>DATAEV010000016.1:0-3256 GCA_036257875.1 Actinomycetota bacterium
CCGTGAGGCCGAGGCCTTCACGGCTGGGGTTTTGGAGGCGCTACCCGCGCTCACCGCCATCACCGCTCCGTCGGTCGCGAGCTACCAGCGGCTCCAGCCCCACCGATGGAGCGGTCCGTGGGCCGTCTGGGGGCGGGAGAACCGGGAGGCCGCGCTGCGGTTCGTGACCGGGATGGTCGGGAGCCGTCCGGACGCGGCGAACCTGGAGCTGAAGTCGATGGATCCCGCGGCCAACCCCTATCTCGCTCTCGGCGCGATCGTCGCCGCCGGGATCGACGGCATCGAACGCGAGCTGACGCTCCCCGAGCCGATCCTCGACGATCCGGCGTCGATCCCCGCGCCGCGACGACGCGCGCTGGGGATCCGGCAACTCCCGTCCTCGCTCGGCGCCGCGATCCGTGAGCTCGAACGATCGACCGTCATCCGAAGCGGGATGGGAGATGTCCTGTTCGACGCGTTCCTCGCGACCCGGCGCGGCGAGAACGCGTTGTTCGCCGCGATGGATCCGGCCGACATGGTTCGGGCGCATCGATGGCGGTATTGAACGGAGGGCTCGATGGCTGACGTCGACCTGTCGGGTCTCCAGATCGTCGACGCGCATACGCATCCCTACCGCATGGAGGACCTGCTCGAGAAGGGGTCCGAAGGCTTCGACACCCGAGCGACCTTCCTCGGCGAGTCGTTCTCCTCGTCGTCGCGGCTGGATCCGGGGCTGTGGCCGGCCGCGGACCGGCTGACGGACTCGACGGTGATGGGGATCACGATCGTGCGGTGGCTCGCGCGTCACCTCGCGTGCGAGCCCACGCGCCAGGCGGTCGCGGTCGCGCGCGAGGACGCGTTGCGCGCCGACCCCGTCGCGTACACGAAGAGCCTCCTCGATGCGGCCGGCGTGGTGGCGGTCCTCGCCGATGAGGGCTACCCGCAACCGCCGATCCCCGCGCCGGAGTTCGCCGGGACGATCGGCGTGCCGGTGCACCGCGTCGCGCGCCTGGAGCCGTGGATCCTCGCGAGACGGGGAGGTTCCTTCGATGACCTGGTCGCCGGCGTGGAGGCCGATGCGAACGAGGCCGCATCCGACCCGAACTGCGTCGCGTACAAGTCGATCGTCGCGTACCGGACCGGCTTGGACGTCGGCGATCCCTCGCCCTCGGAGGCGACGGAGGCGTTCTCGAGCTGGCGCGCCGACGGCTGGGGCGAGACGAGGGCCTACGCGAAACCGGTCAGGGATTTCCTGATCCGCCGAACGCTCGCGGTCGCGCGGGCGCACGACCGAGCGTTCCATTTCCACTGCGGCGGCGGGGATCCCGACATCGAGCTCGAGCACGCGTCGCCGAAGGGGTTGTTCCCCTTGCTGGTCGACGTCCAGCACCAACCGGTCGTCCTGGTGCACAGCGGGTTCCCCTGGGTCGAGGAGGGGGCGTTCATCGCCTCGGTCCTGCCGAACGTCTACCTCGAGCTCTCCGAGCTGATCCCGTGGGGGTGGGGACAGGTCGAGCCCGCGCTCGACCTCATCGTCGGCTCCGTCCCGGCCGCGAAGATCATGTACGGATCGGACGAGGCGGGCGAGCCCGAGGGCTTCTGGGTCGCGGCGCTGATGGCGCGGGCGGCGCTCCAACGGGTCCTCGGGCGCCTCGGAGAGCTCATCCTCAGTGACAGCTGCCGGCGCCTCCACGGCCTCAGCGGCTGAGGGACGTTCCCGGATGCGATGGGGCCCCGCCCTACGGGCGGGGCCCCATCACTGCCTCCGTGCGTCGAAGCGGGCTCACGCCATGGACGTGCCCTCGGCGATCTCCTGGGTCGCCGCACCCGCGCCGAGGAGCTCCACGTCGGTCTTCCCGCGACGTGTGCGCTGCGAGATCAGGTAGATCGCGATCCCCGAGATCACGGAGACGGCCGTGAAGGCGACCATCCACGCGTTCCATACCTTCAGATCGGGGAACCCCGTCGGGTACCACGACCCGACGAAGATGAACCCGACGGCCAGGATGTTGACCACGAACCCGACCGCGCCGCAGACGTAGAGCCATCCCAGCGGGATACGGCGCTCCCGCTCGAACCGCTCCGGCTCGGCGCGCTTGGCGAAGAAGATGTCGAGGAACAGCAGCGCGGTCGAGATGCACCACACGATCGTGACGCCTGCATAGAGGATGAAGAACGGCTTGAGAGGGTCGCTGCCGCCTGCTCCGAGGATGAAGTAGATCAGGATCGTGAGGATCGTCGCGATCGCGGTCTGCAGGGTGATCGCGTTGGCCGGCACCTTGTTCCGGTTGACCTTGCCGAACTGGTGCGGGAGGCGCTTCTCCATACCGGACACGAAGAGGAGCCTCCCGAAGGAGTAGTTGTAGACGACCGCGACGGTGAGGAGCACCCACGCCATCACCAACGAGACCGCAGCGCCGGCCCATTTGCCGATCGCGAGCCCGACCGTCTCGGCACCGCCGACCGTCGTGTTCGCACCTCCGGACTGGATCACGACCAGGTTGCCCCACGTCGCCCAGAGGTAGGCGGCCATCACGATGAGGCAGCCCCAGAACAGGTACGTCCGGATCCCCTTCTCACCGCCGGTGGTTTCGACGCCCATGTTGAGCGGCGTCTCGATCCCGAGGAGCGCGAGGATCGCGAGGGAGAAGAACGTCAGGTTCGCGGGGATGCCGAGCACGAGCTTGTCCCCTTGGAACGGATTCCAGCCCGTGGCGAACGACGTGGCCGACGGGTTCCCCTTCAGGAGCCAGATCACGCCCGAGAGGCCGATCAGGAAGATCACGCCCACGTACGCCCAGAACTGGACGTTCACGTAGTTCTGGGTGATCCGCATCCTGAGGTACGACATCGATGCGCTGAACCACAAGACGACGAGGATGACGAGACCGATCTCCCAGTTCTTCGTGAGGACCGCGCACGGCTCACCGTTGCATGTGAAGGACCCCACGAAACTCTGGATGAAGGCCACAACAAGGCCACCGATGAAGACCAGCGAGACGGGGCCCGGCCACCAGGCCACGAAACCGGCGAAGAACCCCCAGAACGGACCGAGGACCTTGTGCGTCCAGACGTAGAGCGATCCCTCCTCGGGGAACATCCGACCGAGCTGTGCGGTCACGTACGCGCCCGTGATCAGGAACGTCGCGAACCCAACGGTCCAGAAGATGAACGCCGACGGCCCGGCAGCCTGGATCGCGGCCGAGTTGATGATGAACAGGACGATCGCGACGAAGATCACGACGAGGTCGAACGGCCCGAGCGTCCTCGCCACGAG
>DATAEV010000040.1:0-7242 GCA_036257875.1 Actinomycetota bacterium
CGCGGTACATACGAGCCAGACCGAGGCCGCGGCGCGCCGGGGCCACCCGGAGCCGGAGCGGATCGGGACCGCGGTCGCGATCCTCGCCGGCGATCTCTCCGCCGTGCTCGCGGACCAGCTGTTGCTCGAGTCCGGGTTCCCGCCCGTCCGCCTGGCGGCGGCGCTCGAGCGGTACCACCGGATGCGCATCGAGATGGCGGCGGGGGCCCACCTCGGGCTGATCGGCGCCGACGCGGACGCGCGGCGGCTCGCGGCGCTCAAGGGCGGGTCGTACACGGTGGAGGGACCGCTGCAGATCGGGGCGGCCCTCGCGGGGACCTCGGTCCTGGTTGCGACTCGGCTCGAGCGCTTCGGCGCGCCGCTCGGTGAGGCGTTCCAGCTGCTCGACGATCTCCATGACGGCGACGCCACGCCCGGCGCGACGATGATCGACGCGAACAAGTTGATCGCCGAGGCCAAGGATGCGCTCGATCCGGATGTGCTCGAGGCGGACGCGATCTTGGCCCTGGGGCTGCTGGCCGACCTCGTGGGCGGCTCGTGAGCGAGGACGTCGAGCTCCTCCGGCGGGTGTTCCGCGACGCCGCCACGTGCCGGATCGCAACGGTACGGCCCGACGGCGGACCCCACGTCGCCCCACGCTGGTTCGTCTGGCTCGAAGACGCCGTGTGGGTGTCCTCGCGCGTGGGGGACCAGACGTGGGAGCACGCCGTACGGGACCCACGGGTGTGCGTCCTGATCGACCGCGGCCGGGAATGGGGAGAGCTGACGGGGGCTCGCGTCGAGGGTGTGGCGGAGCTGCTTCCCGCCGAGCATCCCGACCTCCGCGAGCCGATGTCGGCATGGCACGACAAGTACCGGACGATGTTCACGGGCGACGGGTTCGAGCGGTTCGCCGCCGGGATCCCGGCGCTCGGGTTCATCCGCGTCGTCCCGGCGAGGGTCGGGTCGTGGGATCACCGGGACGCGGCCCGCCAGGGCGCGACGTGATCGTGCAGCCTGCGGTAGCCTGAAGGCCGAAGCTTGTGAAGTTTTTCACAAGCCCCGCCGGCGGTGGGGCCGCGAGGGGGGACGTGTGAGCGCGCAGCACACGATCGACACGGACGTCCTGGTCGTGGGAGCCGGTCCGGGTGGCTCTGCGACCGCCTATCACCTGGCTCGGCACGGGATCGACGTCACGATCGTCGAGCGGGCCGCTTTCCCTCGCGACAAGGTGTGCGGCGACGGCCTGACCCCGCGCGGGGTCGCCGCGATCGTCGACATGGGGATCGACACCGACGATCCCGGCTTCGAGAAGGTGATCGGCCTCCGCGTCTACACGCGCAGCTCCGTGCTCCAGTTGCCGTGGCCGGAACTGACGTCGTTCCCGGGCTACGGCTTGGTGATGCCGAGGGACCGATTCGATCACCTGCTCGTGCAGCGCGCCGTCAAGGCCGGGGCGCGCCTGATGGAACGGACCGAGGCGGTCGCCCCCGTCATCGTCGACGGGTGGGTGCAGGGGGCCGAGGTCCGTCCGTCCGCGGACCGTCAGGCCGACACCACCACGATCCGGGCGCGGTTCGTCGTCGCCGCGGATGGCGCGGCTGGGCGGTTCGCCCAGCCGGCCGGCGTCCGCCGGGACGACTCGCGGCCGTTGGGGATCGCCGCCCGCCGGTACTACCGGACGTCGTACCACCCGGGCCCGTGGTTCGAGTCGTGGCTCGACCTGTGGGACGGCGAGATGCTGCTCCCCGGGTACGGCTGGCTGTTCCCGGTGGCCGGCGGGCGCATCAACCTCGGCGCCGGGCTCCTCAACACGTTCCGGCATTTCGAAGAGGTCTCCGCGCAACAACTCTTCTCGGCATTCGCCCGGATGCTTCCCGCGGAGTGGGGCCTCACCGAGGAGGCGACCGAAGGCCGGTTGCTGTCGGGCCCGCTGCCGATGAGCTTCAATCGGTCACCGCAAGCCGTTCCCGGGATGCTCGTCGTGGGCGATGCCGCCGGCGCGGTGAACCCCTTCAACGGCGAGGGGATCGCGTATGCGATGGAGACGGCGAAGCTCGCGGCCGATCTGTTGTCGGAGGCCCTGGTGAAGGACCGGCCGGGTCTCGCGATGCGCTACCCACAGGTGCTCCACGACGCCTACGGGCGCTACTTCTTCATCGGCCGGCAGTTCGCGAAGGTGATCGGGAACCCCGCGATCATGGGTCGCGCAACGAAGTACCTCTTGCCGAACCGGCGGGTGATGGCGTTCGCCTTACGGGTGATGGGGAACCTCACCGATGGCCGGGACGGCGACGCCCAGGACCGGCTCTTCCACGCGATCACGCTGCTCGCGAGGGCCTCGTGAGCCCACTCCGTAGGATGGTCGGGTCGTGCTGATCGACTACCTGCCCATCGCCGTGATGGCCGTCCTCGCGGGGGTGTTCGCCGTCGGCTCCCTGATGGCGTCGGGGATGCTCCGGCCGAACCGTCCGAACCCGGTGAAGCTGTCGGCCTACGAATGCGGCAACGACCCGGTCCGGTTGCCGAGCGGTGAACGCTTCAGCGTCAAGTTCTATCTGATCGCGATGCTCTTCATCATCTTCGACATCGAGACGATCTTCCTGTTCCCGTGGGCGGTCGCCTTCCGTTCGCTCGGATTGTTCGGCCTGGTCGAGATGGCCGTGTTCATCGCGCTCGTGTTCGTCGCGTACGTCTACATCTGGCGCAAGGGCGGGTTCGACTGGAGCGCCGGCGAGATCGCTCCGAACGAAGCCGAAGAGGTCGTCGAGCGCGAGCGAGCGTTGTCCACCCGCAGTGAACGGCGGGTGGCGTCGCCGGATGTGGATGAGCGGCAGGGAGCGGGCCGTGCCGGTTGAGCGCCTCGAAGGCGTCAACCTCGGGAGGACGCCCGAGGAGGTCGAGGAGGAGGTCGAACGCGGCGTCCTGTTGACGACGTTGGACCGAGCGGTCGGCTGGGCGCGCAAGCAATCGATGTGGCCGGCGACGTTCGGGCTCGCGTGTTGCGCGATCGAGATGATGTCGTCGGGCGCCGGCCAGTACGACCTGTCCCGTTGGGGCATGGAGCTCTTCCGCGCGTCCCCCCGCCAGTCCGACCTCCTGATCGTCTCGGGCCGCGTGTCGCAGAAGATGGCGCCCCCACTCCGGCGGATCTACGACCAGATGCCCGAGCCGCGGTGGGTGATCGCGATGGGGGTCTGCGCGTCGGCGGGTGGGATGTTCACGAACTACGCCATCGTCCAGGGCGTCGACACGATCGTTCCGGTCGACGTGTACGTCCCGGGGTGTCCGCCCAAGCCCGAGATGCTGATGTACGGGATCTTGAAGCTCCAGGAGAAGGTCCGGACGTCGGAGCCGTTCCGGTGAGCCGAGGTCGACCGGCGTGAACGCCGACGGTCTGGCCGGTCGGATCGGGGAGCGGGTCCCCGACGTGCTGGTCGCGCGGGGCGAGGTGACGGCGATCGTCGAGCGCGAACACCTCCTCGAGACGCTCGCATGGCTGCGCGACCAGCCGGACCTCGCCCTCGACTTCCTCGCGTCGGTCACGGCGACCCACTGGCTGGACGCCGACCCCGCGTTCTGGGTCGATTACGAGCTTCGTTCCCTCCCGCACAAGCATCGTGCACGGGTGAAGGTGGGTCTCCGGGAGGGAGATGCACACGTGCCGAGCGTCACGCCGATGTTCCCGACGGCGGATTGGCACGAGCGGGAGACCTTCGACTTCTACGGGATCGTCTTCGACGGCCATCCGGATCTGACGCGGATCCTGTTGCCCGACGATTGGCAGGGGTATCCGCTGCGGAAGGACGAGTCGCTCGGGGGCGTGCCCACGTGGTTCCGCGGCGCGACGATGCCGCCGGTCGATGAGCGAGGGATGGCCTGATGGGCGAGACCCCGGAGACGACGGCGCTCGACCGGCCGGCCCCCGAGGCGCCGTCGTTCCGCGACCCCGCGACGGGCGAGGTTCGGCAGGAGACGATGATCATCAACATGGGGCCGCAGCACCCTTCGACCCACGGCGTGCTGCGACTGGTCCTCGAGCTCGACGGCGAGACCGTGATCGGGTGCAAGCCGGTGATCGGCTACCTGCATACCGGCATCGAGAAGAACACGGAGTACCGCACCTGGATGCAGGGCGTGACCTACGTGACGAGGGCCGACTACCTGTCTCCCTTCTTCAACGAGCTCGCGTACTGCCTGGGGGTCGAGCGGCTGCTCGGGGTCGAGGCGCCCGCCCGCGCCACGTTGATCCGGGTCCTCGTGTGCGAGCTCAATCGGATCACGTCCCACCTCGTGTGGCTCGCGACCAGCGGGCTCGAGCTGGGCGCGGTCTCGGTGATGCTCTACGGCTTCCGGGAGCGCGAGGTCATCATGGAGATCTTCGAGGCGCTCACCGGCCTTCGGATGAACCACGCATACATCCGGATCGGCGGGGTCGTGATGGATCTCCCCGACGACGGACCGCAGAAGATCCGGCGTCTGCTCGATCTGCTGCCCGGCAGGATCGACGAGTACGAGACGCTGCTGCACGACAACCCGATCTGGCGCGAGCGGAACGAAGGCGTCGGTGTCCTCACCGGCGAGCGGGCGCTCGCGCTGGGCGTGACCGGCCCGGCCCTGCGGGCCACCGGGGTCGGCGCCGACCTGCGCAAGGACATCCCGTACTGCGGCTACGAGTCGTTCGACTTCGACGTGCCGGTTCGCACCGAGGGCGATGCCTACGCGCGATACGTCGTGCGCCTCGCGGAGATGCGCGAGTCCCTGAAGATCGCCCGGCAGGCGCTGGAACGGATCGCGGAGACGCCGGGCCCCGTGATGATCGACGACCCGAAGGTGGGCTGGCCTCCGCGGCTGTCGGTCGGCCCGGACGGGATCGGCAACGACCCGGCGTACCTGCGCCACATCATGGAGGAGTCGATGGAGGCCCTGATCCATCACTTCAAGATGGTGACGCAGGGGGTCGAGGTGCCCGCCGGCGAGGTCTACAGCGCGGTCGAGTCGCCTCGAGGGGAGCTCGGGTACCTGATCGTGTCCGACGGCGGTCACCGCCCGTACCGCGTCAAGATCCGCGATCCGTCGTTCGTCAACCTCCAAGCGCTGCCGGCCATCATCGAGGGGTACCTGGTGGCCGACACGGTGGCCTCGGTGGCGTCGCTCGATCCGGTCCTCGGGGGCGTCGATCGCTGATGCCCGTGTTCGAAGGGACCGTCCGTGAGGATGCCGACGTCATCATGGCGCGCTATCCCGACGCGCATCGCCGGTCGGCGGTGATGGCGTTGCTCTACCTGGCGCAGTCGGTCGAGGGCTCCGTGACGCGGGACGCGCTCCGCGAGATCGGCGTCCTCCTCGACATCACGACCGCCGAGGTCGAGGCGGTCGCGAGCTTCTACACGATGTACCGGCTGCGACCGACAGGGACCCATGTGATCAGCGTCTGCACGAACCTCGCGTGCAAGCTCCGCGGGGCCGAGGCGGTCTTCGAGGCGGCCCACGAAGCGACGGGGGTCGCGAACGGCGCGGAGCTGTCCGACGACGGGCTCTTCACCGTCCACGAGGAAGAGTGCCTCGGGGTGTGCGACTTCGCGCCCGCGGTCCAGATCAACTTCTGCAACCACGATGCCGTCGGCCCCCAGCGGATGCGTGAGCTGGTCGCGGGGTTGCGGGCCGGCGAGGTTCCCTCGCCGGCCCGCGGCCCCGCGTTCGAGAGCTTCCGTGCCGCCTCGCGAGCGCTCGCGGGCCTCGAGGAGGTCCCGTCCGCGTGAGCCTCGCGTTCGAGCCGCGGCTCACACGCGATTGGGACGACCCCAGCGTGATCGGCATCGACGGCTACGTCGCCAAGGGGGGGTACCAGGGGCTGACGAAGGCGCTCGCGATGGCCGACACGGACATCGTCGAGGTCGTGAAGTCGAGCGGGCTCCGAGGCCGCGGCGGCGCCGGGTTCCCCGCGGGGATGAAGTGGGGCTTCGTGCCGCGCGACACCGGCAAGCCGACGTACGTGGTCGTGAACTTCGACGAATCGGAGCCCGGCACGTGCAACAACCGGGAGCTCGTGGAGCGCGACCCGCACCGGCTCCTCGAGGGGACGGCGATCGCCGCCCTGGCGATCGGATGCGAGACCGCGTACATCTACGTCCGCGGCGAGTACCTGTGGCAGAGCATCGTGTTGGGGCGGGCGATCACCGAGGCGTACGCGGCGGGGCACCTCGGCCCCGACGTCCAGGGGTCCGGCAAGCGCGTCGACGCGGTGCTGCACCGGGGGGCCGGCGCGTACATCTGCGGCGAGGAGACGGCGCTGCTCAACTCGCTCGAGGGCCTCCGCGGTCAACCGAGGCTGCGACCCCCCTTCCCGGCCGTCGAGGGCCTCTTCGCGTCGCCGACCGTGATCAACAACGTCGAGACGTTGATGAACGTCCCGGACATCGTGGTGCGAGGCGCGGATTGGTTCCGCGAGCTCGGCACGGAGAAGTCCCCGGGGACGAAGATGGTCACGGTCAGTGGGAAGGTCGAGCGGCCCGGCAACTTCGAGGTTCCGCTGGGGACGCCGTTCCGCGTCGTGCTCGAGGAACTCGCCGGCGGCGTCCTCGGCGGGCGCACGCTCAAGGCCTGGACCCCGGGCGGATCCTCCACCCCGATGCTCACCGCCGGACATCTCGACGTGGGCCTCGATTACGAGTCGCTGGCCGAAGCCGGCTCCATGCTGGGGACGGCGGCCATCATGGTGATGGACGACACGGACTGCGTCGTCGACTGCGCGACGCGCATGGTTCGCTTCTACGCACACGAGTCCTGCGGCAAGTGCACCCCGTGCCGCGAGGGCAGCTGGTGGGCGACACGGGTCCTCGAGCGGCTCGAGGACGGCCTGGGCAAGCCGGCGGACCTTCCGATCATGCATGACCTGGGCACGAACCTGACGTTCCGCGCGTTCTGCGCGCTCGCCGACGGCACGGCGGCGGTCATCAACTCGAGCCTGCAGCACTTCCCGGACGAGTACGAGGCGCACGTTCGCCTCGGCGGATGTCCGCTCAAGGTCGAGCATCTCGAGGAGGTGCCGGCCTGATGCCCGAGCAGCCCGTCTCGCTCACGATCGATGACAAGGAGGTGACCGTCCCGAAGGGGACGCTTATCATCCGGGCCGCCGAGCAGCTCGGCATCGAGGTCCCGCGGTTCTGCGATCACCCGTACCTCGCGCCGGCCGGAGCGTGCCGCCAGTGCTACGTCCAGGTGGAGGGGCAGGGGAAGCTGCAGACCTCCTGCACGGTCTCG
>DATAEV010000041.1:0-8436 GCA_036257875.1 Actinomycetota bacterium
GGCCTTGCTCTCGGCCGACACGTGGAACCACCCGGTGCAGCTCGCGCACCCGGACTGGTGGGCCGGGTCGGATGACGACCACGAACGCTCGACCGCCACGCGGCGGGCGCTGCTCGCGGAGCTGCTGGCCGAACCCGACACGGTCGTCGCGCCAACGCACTTCGGCGAAGCCTTCGGACACGTCTCGCCCGACCCGTACGGACCGGCGGCGTGGCACCCGACGACCTGACGCCCGGGATCGGCGGGGATCCGACCGGCTCAGCCGACGAGGGCGCGGACCTGCCTGAGCGCCACGGTGAGCTGTGAGAGGTCGGTGACACCTTCGATCCCGAGGGATCGAAGGAATCGTTGGAGACGGGCGACGGCTTCCTCGTGGGACGCGAGGAAGCCATCGATCGCCTCGTCGATGGGCGCTCCCCCGGCCAGCTCCAGCGCCCGTTCGCAGAGCGAGCGTCGCAATGAGAACAGGTCGTCCTCCATCGACTGCCGGGCCCAGCGCTGCCACCGCGTTCCGGCCGGAAGTGCCTCCAGCTGGTTCTCCAGCCAATCGAGCTGGAGCCGCTCTCCCAACAGGAAGAATCCGCGCCCCACCTCGAGCGGGGCGCGGCCGGTCGCGTGGGACACCGCGATGATGTCCGGCGCGTGGACCAATTCGCCCTGGAACGCGGTGCGCCGCGCCAGCGGCTCGGGAACCCCCTCCGCGATCAAGCGCTCCGCGATCTGCTCATGCTCCTCACGCCACGCTTCCGGACCGATCTGATCGATCTGCGACGCGAGCTGGGCGAAGGAGTCCCGCGAGGCGTCGACCGCATCGGCCAGGCGCTGCCCCGCGGTTTGGACGAGGTACCACCGCGAGGTGGTCTCGACGAGCCAGTCAACGCCGGACAGGAGGTCGGTCTGCACGACGGGATCGATCACGCCGTCCAGCTTCTCGATCTCGTCCCACCGGGCGACGGCTCCGGTCACATCGCGCGCGATCCGGAAGGCGCGGACGACGTCGCCGGGGTGGACCCCGATCTCGGCGACCATCCGAGAGACGAACGTGATGCCCTGCGAGTTCACGACGTCGTTCGACGCCATCGTCGCGATGATCTCCCGCCTCAACGGGTGCTCGGCGAGGAGATGGCCGAACGCGTCGACGATCGCGGGCGGGAAGTACCGGGCGAGGTCGGCAACGAGGTACTCGCTGTCCGGCAGATCGGTCTCCAGGAGCGCCCGGAAGACGGAGCGCTTCGCGTACGCGAGCAGCACGGAAAGCTCCGGGCGCGTCATCCCGGCACCGTTCGCCCGGCGCTCCGTCATCTCGTCGGTCGTCGGCAGGAACTCGACGTCGCGTTCCAGCTCGCCTTCGGCCTCGAGCTGTTGCATCAGGTCCTCGTAAGCCTCGATCCGCTGCGTCGACTGCTCCTCCTCTTGCGAGAGGATCTGCGCCTGGAGGTAGTTGTCGTAGAGCACGTGCGCGACGACGTCGGGAGCACACGCCTCGAGCATGCGGTTCCTGTCCTCGAGCGTGAGCTCACCACGCGCGATCGCGAGCCCCAGCAGGATCTTCCAGTTGACCTCATGGTCGGAGGTGTCGACCCCGGCGGAGTTGTCGATGAAGTCCGTGTTGATGCGCCCTCCGGACCGGGCGTACTCGATCCGTCCGCGCTGGGTGAACCCGAGGTTCCCTCCCTCGCCGACGACCTTCGCACGCAGATCCCGCCCGTCGACGCGCAGACCGTCGTTCGTCCGGTCACCGGCGTCCGCGTTGGTCTCTTCGGACGACTTCACGTAGGTGCCGATCCCCCCGTTCCACAGCAGGTCGACCGGTGCCTTGATGACCCACCGGATCAACTCCGCCGGGGTCATGCCAGCCGGCGCCTCGGGGGGGATCCCGAGAGCGGTCCGCACCTCGGGTGAGGGTGTCACGCTCTTCGCCGCCCGGTCCACGACGGTCCCGCCGGCCGACAGGATCGATCGGTCGTAGTCGTTCCACGATGAGCCCGGCAGCTGGTACAGCCGTTTGCGTTCGGCGAACGAGGTGGCCGGGTCGGGGTTCGGGTCGAGGAAGACGTGCCGGTGGTCGAACGCGGCCACCAGCTTGATCGTGTCCGTGTACAGCATCCCGTTGCCGAAGACGTCGCCGGACATGTCGCCGATCCCGACCGCGGTGAAGGGATCGCGGAGGACATCGATGCCTAGCTGCCGGAAGTGCCGCTTCACCGATTCCCACGCGCCTCGCGCGGTGATGCCGAGCGCCTTGTGATCGAACCCCGCGGAGCCTCCGCTGGCGAACCCGTCCCCGAGCCAGAACCCGTACCGCTCGCTCACCGCGTTCGCCGTATCCGAGAACGTCGCCGTCCCCTTGTCCGCGGCGACAACCAAGTACGTGTCCGGTCCGTCGAGCGCGCGGACCCCCTCAGGATGCACGACCGCGCCCTGGACGTAGTTGTCCGTGATGTCGAGGAGCCCGTGCATGAAGGTGACGTACTGAGCGAGCACCTCGGCCTTCAGCTCGTCCGGCGCCGCCGGCCGGCGTTTCAGGATGAAGCCGCCTTTCGATCCGTCCGGCACGATGATCGCGTTCTTGACCCGCTGCGCCTTCATCAAGCCGAGGACCTCGGTCCGGTAATCCTCCTTCCGGTCGGACCAGCGGATGCCGCCCCGGGCGACCATCCCGCCGCGCAGGTGGATCGCCTCCATGTTCGGCGAATACACGAAGACCTCGCACAGCGGGAACGGTTTCGGCATCTCGGGAACGTCAGCCGACCGGAGCTTGATCGCGAGGGCGAGACGCTCCGGACGGTAGGCGTTCGTGCGCACCGTGGCCTCGATCGTGCCGAGGAGCGAGCGAAGGATCAGGTCCTGGTCGAGCGACGCGACCCCTTGCAGATCCTCCACGACCTGGTCCCTGATCGCCGACGCCTCCTCCGCGGGAGCGTTGCGAACCGGGTCGAACTTCGCCTCGAAGAGGTCAACGAGCCGGGCGGCGATGTGCGGGTTCGCGGCCATCGAATCGTTCCGGTACTCGTCCGTGAACCGTGCGGAGACCCGCATCCGGTACGTGCGGTACGCGCGGAGGACGTGGATCTGTTCCCAGGTCAGCCCGCCCACGATGACCAGGCGGTTGAGGGAATCCACCTCCGCCTCGCCGCGCCACATCGCGCCGAGCGCGTCGCGGACCGCCCCCGCGACCCCCTCGAGGTCGAGCACCGCTCCGCGGGCGTCGAGGACGCCGAAGTCGTGGATGAACACCCGCCCCTCGCCCTCGAGGTGGACGGGGATCTCCTCGACGACCCGCAGGCCGAGGGACTCGAGCAAAGGCATGAAGGCCGATAGGTCGACCTTGCCCCCGGTCTTGTAGAGACGCACCCGCGTGAGCCGCTCGCCCGCCGACTCGTTGCCGATCCCGACGACGAAGCCGTCCGGCGACGACGTCAGCTCCTCCAGGTTCAAGACATCGTCGACGGCCAGCGCCCAGTCGGTGTCGGACGTCTTGTAGTAGTCGGGGAACCGAGGCGCGTACTTCGCGGCGAGTGCGCGGCCGCCCTGTTCGCCGAGACGCGCGGCCAGCGCGTCGGCCAGGTCGTCGTCCCAGGTGCGCGCGAGCCGTTCGACCTCCGCCTCCAGCTCCTCGTGCCGGATCTCGGGGATCTGCACGCCGGCCTCCACGTGCACGGTGAAGAAGATCTTGGCGGACTCGGTCTCCCCCAGCGAGAGGTGGTAGTCCACCGTCACGCCGTGGAAACGCTCCATGAACATGTCCTGCAGTCGCTTGCGGAGGGTCGCGGTGAACCGCTCGCGGGGCAGTGCGACCACGATGGATACCTGGCGACCGAACAGGTCCTTGCGGACCATGACCCGGATCCCCGCCTGCTCCTCGAACTGCAGCAGCCCAACGACGAGCGTCCGGAGTTCTTCGGCCGATCCCTGGAACAGCTCATCCTTCGGGAAGGTCCCGAACAGCTCGACCACCGTCTTGTAGTCGTGCGAGCCCGGGATCAGATCCTCTGCCGCCAGGATCTGCTCGAGCTTGTGGTGCAGCAGGGGGGTCTTGGTGGCGGGTTCCATGTACGCCTTCGACGTGAACAGGCCGATCAGCCGCGCCTCCCCGGTGATGCGTCCGTCGGGGGAGACCTTGCGGACGCCGACGTAGTCCATCCGCGCGCGGCGATGGACGGTCGAGTAGGCCTTGGTCTTCGAGAGCACGAGCAGGTCGCCGTCTTCGATCCGATGACGGATGTACGAGGGAAGGCTGTCGAGCGGCGTGACGTCGGCGAACGTGCTCCGCGACACGTCCGACAGGATCCCGAGCCCGGAACCCTCGGTCGCATGGATCGCCCGGCCATCGGGGAGGTCGAGCAGGTCGTATTCGCGGTAGCCCAGCAGGACGAAGTTGAGCTGGAGCAGCCAGTCGAGGAAGTCGACCGTACCGCTCACCTCTTCCGGCGAGTAGCGGCCGGCGGCCGCTCGAGCCAGATCCATCATGTGCCGCGTCCGCTCCTGCATCGGTTCGAAGTCCCGGACGACGAGGTGCACGTCGTGCAGGATCTCCCCGATCTTCCGCTCCAGATCGGTTCGCTCCGTCTCGCCGAGCCGCCGTTCGAGCTCGTAATGCATCACCGACTCGCGGTGCGACGCGTCTCGGCCCGACAGCACCCGCTCGATCCGGCCGCGCTCATCGCGAACCGTGCCGACCACCGGATGGACCAACAGCCGGACCCGGAGCTCGCGCGCGGCGAGCTCCTCGCTCACCGAGTCGACCAGGAAGGGCGAGTCGTCCGTGTTCGTCTCCACGATCGTGCCGACCGACCCGTACCCCTCATCGGCGTCCGTCGGCACGAACACGCGGACCGCCGACGGCTCGTTCCCGCGCCCATCGGCGAAGGCGAACGCCGAGGACACCATCGAGAACAACAGGTCCGATCCGTGATGCTCGAGCTCCTCGTCGGAGAGTCGGCGGAGGAACGCCTTCGCGAACGCCTCCAGGGCATCGCGCTCCTCGGCGGGGACCTCGGCCCGGATGCGAGCGAACAGCGCGTCGAGGACGGGGTGCAGCGCGTGCGTCTGCTCGGCGGTTTCGGACACGGCGTGTATGGGGTCTCGAAGCGGTGGATCGGATCGCTTGGAACGGTCGGAAGTCACATCGTAGCCGGTCCGCGAGCCGCCTCGACCACCTCTGCGGCTCGGTCGTACCGGCCGAACTGCGGCATCACGTAGACGCCGGCCACCCCTTCCTCCCGGAGCGCGGAGATCAGCTCGACGGCCATCGTCGCGCCTTCTCGCCACGCCCGCTCGTCGTCGTCGCCGGCCGAGCGCATCCGATCACGGGCGACGTCGGGGATCTCGATCCCGGGCACCTCGTTGTGGAGGAACTCAGCATGCCGGCTCGTCATGAGCGGGAGCACTCCGGCGATGATGGGAACGGTGAGTGGCCCGCCGGCGACCTTCTCGTAGGTCTCCCGGATCGCCACCAACGGCTCGATCGAGTAGAACGGCTGCGTGAGGACGAAGCGCGCGCCGGACTCGGCCTTGCGCGCGAGCAGACGCGCCTCCCGCTCCAGATCGGGCGCGCTCGGAGCTGCGGCCGCCCCGGCGAAGAACGACGTCGGCGTCCCGATCGATGTCCCCGATCGATCCACGCCCGCATTGAAGGCGTCCGTGATCATCGACAGGAGTCCCGTAGCGGTGACGTCGACGTTGTTCGACCCGTGCGGGTAGTCGCCGATCGTCACGGGGTCACCGACGCACACGAAGAGGTTCCGGATCCCGAGCGCGTGGGCGCCGAGGAGGTCGCCTTGGAGCCGCAGGAGGTTCCGGCCCCGGGTTGGGAAGTGCAGGACCGTCTCGATGTCGGCCTGCTCGTGGATCAGGCGACACGCCGCCCAGGCGCTCATCCGCATCTTGGCCATGGGTGAGTCCGCGACGTCGATCGCGTCGGCACCCGCGTCGCGGAGCGTCTCCGCGGCGGCGACCAGGCGGGCGGCGTTGAACGAACGAGGCGGCTCCATCTCGACCGTCACGACGAAGTGACCGGTCGCGAGCTTCGCCTCCAGCTTCGTCGGCGGCGCGACCGTCACCACGTCGAGGAGCCGCTCGCCGTGGTCCGCCTCGGGGAACTCGATCCTGGCGTGCGGCGCTCGATCGCGGAGCGCGGCGCCGATCGCCGTCGTGTGCGCCGGTCCCGTGCCGCAGCAGCCGCCCACGACGGCGACGCCCTCGTCCAACAGGGCCTGCGCGATCTCGCCGAAGTACTCCGGCGTCGCCGGATACACGAACCGCCCGCCGACCTCCGCCGGTCCCCCGGCGTTGGGCCGCGCGACGATCGGCACGTTGGAGGCACCCGCGACGCGCAGCATCGCTCGCACGATCCGCAACACCTGTGCCGGACCCTCGCCGCAGTTCACCCCGAGGGCGTCGACACCGAGCCCGGTCACGGTCTGCGCCACCTCCTCGGGCGTCGAGCCGAGCAGGGTCCGGTCGTCGCGGGTGAACGTCGCGCTCGCGACGAGCGCGACGTTCGGGGCGGCGTCGCGAGCGGCACGGACACCCTGTTCGAGCTCGCGGAGGTCGCTCTGGGTCTCGACCACGAGCAGGTCGACGCCCGCGTCGGCGAGGGCGGCGGCCTGCTCGCGGTAGGCCGCGAACGCATCCTCCGGATGCACGCGCCCGTACGGTTGGAGCCGGACGCCCAGAGGCCCCATCGAGCCCGCGACGATCGGAGCGCCGGCGTCGCGCGCGAGCGCGACGCCGGCGACGCAGAGCTCGGCGAACCGGTCGGCGAGCCCATGCCGTTCGAGCCGGAAGCGGTTCGCGCCGAAGGTATTCGTGACGACGAGGCGGGCGCCGGCGCCGACGAACGACGCGTGGATGTCCGCCACGCGCACCGGCGCCCGAACGTTCAGCTCCTCCATGCACGCGTCCACCGGGACCCCTCGGGCGATCAGGGACGTCCCCATGCCGCCGTCGGCGAGGAGCGGCCCTTCGGCCAACAGCGCTCGGAAGGCGGTGGTATCCATGGGATGCAGTCTCCCACCGCCGGCGAGCCATCCTCGGTTCCCCGGCCTCACTCGTTCGGAACGATCGCCACCTCGTGCGTGAGCCGGACGACGGACCGGATCGTCGCCGCGACCGCGCAGTACCGGGTCTCGGCGATCTCGACCGCCTTGGCGGCCTTCGACGCGTCGACCGGTCCCGTGAGCTGGAAGCGCAGATGGATCGAGCGGAAGATCCAGGGCGGCTCGGGATCTTGCACGGATGTCGCGACAACCTCGAGACCCAGAAGATCCTGCCGCTGCTTACGCAGGATCTCGACGACGTCATACGCGGTGCACGCGGCGAGCGACAACGGCAGCAGGTCCGAGGGCTTCGCGCCGGGCCCTTCGACGTCCCCTCCAACGAGGATCGGCTCCCCATACCCGGTCGTTCCGACGAACTGGATGCGATCGCCGGTCCACACGAGCCTGACGTCAGCCATCCAGGTGGCGAGTCTAACGACCTACGACGGTCGATCATTCGGGGTGGCCGTTCGCAGCCATCCGGACGTGGTGGGGACCCCCGGGCCGGGGTACGCTACGAACGTTCGGGGGGATCCTCGGGCCTGACGATGCTCCTTGGGGGGGAGATGGGCCGACACCGGGTCCGGATCGTCGTTGGTGAGGGACGGTCCGCACGCATGGGTTTCTTGCGCTTCGTGCTGGGATCCGAAGGCTACGAGGTGGTCGCTCAAGCGTCGAGCGCTTCGGAGCTCGCACGGGTCCTCGCCGTCCACCAGCCCGACGTCGTCGTGCTGGATGACGGGATCGGGGCAACCGCTGTCCAGATGACCCACGAGGTTTCGCCGAACGCGAAGGTGATCCTGGTCTGGCCGGGAGCCGTGGTCCCGATCGGCGGATACGCCCGCGTCGACCCCGGCGACGTCTTGCGCTCCCTGGGCCCGACGGTCGCGCGGGCGGTCGGCACGATGCCGGTGCCGCGGGAGAACGTCATCACACCCGGTTGGGCCGATCGGCTGAAGAAGGACCCGGCCGCCCTCAGAGAGAAGCTCGAGGAGCACGACGGTCCCTCCACGAAACGTCCCAACGTGACCGAGCTGCAGCGCCGCGGACAGCATCTGCATCCGGTTGGCGACATCGAGCCGATCGTGGCCGCTCCGCTCGTTGGCGACGTCCGCGTCGGGGATGAGGATCTCGCGCCGGTCCTTCCGCTCTCGGCGCTGAGCATGCCCCCCGCCGCTTGGGCCAGCACGCTCCCCGAAAGCGCGTTGGTACCGATCACGGCCGGCGCAGCCGGAACGGCCGGAACGGCCACCGCAGCCGGCGAGTGGAACCGCCGGCTGGGGACGATCGCGTTGGGCGGTGCGGTCGCCGCGAGCGCGGTCGTGATCGCCTTGGCGCTGAGCGGAGCCGGAGGCCATCAGGGGATCCTCTCCGCCGCCGGCTTCGTGCAGGAGTC
>DATAEV010000053.1:0-16537 GCA_036257875.1 Actinomycetota bacterium
GTCGAGATCGCGGCGAAGGTCGATGCTGTCGGCGATCTGGCCGACCGCGGCCGCGACCGGCCCCTGCAGGACCATCTCACGGTCGGCGACCTTGATGATCGCGCCCAGGAAGTCGCCCGGGTCGATGTTCTTGTCGACGTACCCATCGGCGCCAACGAAGAGCGCGCGACTGACCATCGTCGGGTCGGCGTTCGCCCCCATCGCGAGGATCGCGTGAGACGGGAAGCGCTCGCGCACGGTGCGGATCAACCACGAGGCATCATGGTCGCCCTCGAGCCCCAGACCTACCAGCACCACGACGCGCGACCGGCGAACGCGGGCGAGGGCATCAACCCCGTCGAGGCCGTCGCCGGCTTCAGCCAGGATCTCCATGTCGGGCCGTCCGTCGACCAGGAGAGAAAGACCAGCGCGAACCACGGGGAGCGGGTCGATGAGGACGACGCCCAGCTTCCGACGGACTGCCGGGGGTGAGGCTGCCTCGGGGGATGGTCGCCTGCTCATCGATGTCGTACTGCCATGAGGGTACTCCAGAACGCCGATTGGAAGACCGCCGATGGCAGTGTCCCGAAAGACGTATCGGCAGGTCAGCGAGGCCGCCTGAGCCCGGCTATCGCAGCTCGATGAGCCCAAGGGACGCCGCCCGTGAGACCGCCTGGACCCGGCTCCGAACGGCGAGCTTCCGGTAGAGGTTCGCCACGTGGGTCTCGACGGTGCGGGGCGAGATGTCGAGCCGCCGGCCGATCTGCTGCATCGTGAGTCCTTCGGCGAGGAGCTCCAGGATCTCCCGCTCTCGGGACGTCAACGACGCGTCGATCTCGGAGCTCTCTCGCGCCTGCCGAGCGAACCGTCCGAGCTCGAGGACGGCGGCTTGCTCCAGGGCCGGATCGATCACCCGCTCACCCTGGAGGACGCGACGGATCGCGTCCCCGATCCGTCGGAGCCCGCCGGGCTTGATCAGAAAGGCATCGACGCCGAGCCGCATCGCGCCCAGCACCGTGGCACCCTCGGATCGCTCTGACACGACGACCACCAGACCGCGGAAGCCCTGGTCTCGCAACGATCGCAGGACATCGACGCCGTCCGTCCCAGGAAGATCGAGGTCGATCACGGCAAGCTCCGGCGTGAGCGACGTGGCCGCGGCGACCGCGGCCGGGCCATCGCCCGCCTCGGCCACGATCTGGACGTTCGGAAGCGCGTCGCATGCCAGCCGAACGACTCCGAGGATGACTGGATGACCGCCCACGACGAGGACCCGTGCGGGGCTGATCGACATGTTCGGAGGCTACTCGGCGACCGCGATGCCCGCGACGCCTCAGGCGCTCGCGGGCATCGCGATCGCCCCGAAGCGCCAGGCCAGCCGGACGGCCTCCACCTTCGAGTGCACGCCAAGCTTCGCCAGGACGTTCTTGACGTGGCTCTGAACGGTCATCGGGCTGATGCCGAGGAGCGCGGCGATCTCGAGGGTGCTCCGCCCATCGGACAGCAGTCGGAGCACTTCGAGCTCGCGAGCCGTCAGTGAATCGAGGTTGGTGGCCCCATTGAGACCGGCACGGACGGAACGCAGCCGGTCGACCAAGGAGGAGAGGTGGTCGTCCGGAAGCACCAGCTCGCCCGCGACCGCCCGCCGGATCGCGTCCTCCATCTCCGCGGGATCTCCCCACGAGGGGAGGAGACCGCTGGCTCCCGCGGTCACGATCGCGGACCCGAGCTCGGGGTCTTGTTCGGTCGTGGCGGCGATGACGCGGACGTTGTGCACCGCCTCGCATACCTCGACCAGAGCCGCGAGACCGTGCTCGTCGTCCCGCTCCAGATCGACCACGATCACATCCGGCTCGGCGCGGAGAGCCGCGACGCCGGGGGCGAACGGCCCGAGCACCCGGAACGAGGCTCCATGCCCCCACGCCAGCCGAAGGCTCTCGACGAGCCGGTTGTGGTCATCGACCACCGAGACGCGGAGGCGACCGTCCATCCTGTATCACCATCGGCTGCCGCGGCCGGGTTCTGAACGCCGATGTGGCAGTCCGCACGGGCGTGCAGACTGGTGGTGATGACCGAACGTCAGGCCAATCGGCTCGCGGGAGCGTCCAGCCCGTACCTCCTGCAGCACGCTCACAACCCCGTGGATTGGTTCCCGTGGGGAGAAGAAGCCTTCGCCAAAGCTCGGAGCGAGGACCGCCCCGTGTTCCTGTCGGTCGGCTACGCCGCCTGTCACTGGTGCCACGTGATGGAGCGGGAATCCTTCGAGGACGAGACGACCGCGAAGCTCCTGAACGAGCGGTTCGTCGCGATCAAGGTCGATCGGGAGGAGCGGCCCGACGTGGACGGGATCTACATGGACGCCGTCCAGGCGATGTCCGGGAGCGGCGGGTGGCCGATGTCGGTCTTCCTCACGACCGAGGGCAAGCCGTTCTACGCCGGCACGTATTTCCCGGATGAGCCACGCCACGGGTTGCCGTCGTTCCGACAGGTGCTCGAGGGGATCGCCGACGCGTGGACGACGAGGCGCGACGAGGTGGAGGTCCAGAGCGGCCGGGTGATCGAGTCGATCCGGCGCGCCGGCGCCTTGGAAGCTTCCGACGAGCCGCTCACCGGCGCCGTCGCGGACGAGGCCTTCCAGACCCTCCGCCACGCGTTCGACCCGCGGTGGGGAGGGTTCGGCGGCGCACCGAAGTTCCCGCAACCGATGACGCTCGAGTTCGTGCTCCGGCAGGCGATCCGGGACGTTCCCGACGCCTTGGAGATGATGGTGCTCACGCTCGATCGCATGGCGGGCGGTGGCATGTTCGATCAGGTCGGCGGCGGGTTCGCCCGGTACTCCACGGACGGCGCGTGGACGGTGCCGCACTTCGAGAAGATGCTGTACGACAACGCCCAGCTCGCGTTGCTCTACGCGCGCGCGTGGCTCGTCACCCGGAACGATCACGACCGCGAGATCGCTTCGCGAACGCTCGACTATCTGCTGCGCGAGATGCGTCATCCCGAGGGCGGCTTCTTCTCATCGCAGGATGCGGACAGCGAAGGCGTGGAGGGGAAGTTCTTCGTCTGGTCGTGGGATGAGCTCGTGTCGCTCGTCGGGGAGGAAGCCGCCGAAGCGTTCGGCGCAACCCCTGGGGGCAACTGGGACGGGACGAACGTGTTGCGTGCCCCGGCCGGGAACGGCGGATGGGACGAGGCCAGGAGCCGCTTGTTCGAGGCGCGTGAGGTGCGGGTGCGCCCGGCTGTCGACGACAAGATCCTGACCGCCTGGAACGCGCTCGCCATCCGGGCCTTCGCGGAGGCGGGACGCATCTTCGGCGAACGGACGTACGGGGAAGCTGCCGTCAGCTGCGGAGCGTTCGTCTGGGACCACCTGCGGGATGAGGACGGACGGCTGCTCCGCGCGTGGCGCGAGGGGGTCGCCGGTGTTCGGGGCTTCGCCGACGACCATGCGCTCCTGGCGGGCGCGTTCCTCACCCTCTACGAGACGACCTCCGACGTCCGATGGTTCGTCGCGGCGCGGGAGCTGTGCGACGCGCTGCTCGACCGGTTCGCCGACCAGGAACGCGGCGGCTTCTTCCAGACGGGTTCCGATGCCGACGAGCTCGTGATCCGCCCTAAGGATCTCTACGACAACGCGGTCCCGAGCGGGAACTCGGCGGCTGCCGAGGCGCTGCTGCGACTAGCCCTGTTCACCGGCGAGGCGCGGTACGAAGACGCCGCCGTGTCGGCCTTGCGGCTGGTTCGCGACGTCCTGTCGTCGGCACCGAGCGGGTTCGGACAGGCGCTCTGCGCGCTCGACCTCTACCTCGGCCCGTCCTACGAGGTCGCGGTCGTGGGCGTCCCGGAAGCTCCGGACACCAGGGCCCTCGTCGACGAGGTGATCAGGGCGCGGTGGCGGCCGAACCTCGTGCTGGCGGTCGCGGCCCCCAAGGACGTCGACGCCGCTGAGACCGTCGCCTTGCTCGCGGATCGGCCGCCGATCGGCGAGGATGCGACGGCGTACGTGTGTCAGCGGTTCGTCTGCCGCTTGCCGGTCACCGAACCATCCGCACTCGCCGAAGCACTCGACGCTCGACCATAGCGCTCGGCGAGGAGCCACATCAGCGGCAGCGCGATCACCAACAGGTTCCGGACGACGAGCAAGCTCTGAGCGAGCACAACCCGTCCCGGCTCGTATACGACGAACAGGATCCCGGTGAGGACCTCGACCGACGCCACCATCCAGAAATGCTGACGATCGCCCTCAACCGAGGCGACGGCAGCCCACGGCAAGAGCCAGGCCGCGTACTGGAGCGAGAAGACCGAAGAACACGCCAGCAGCGCGCCGATGACAGCGACCGACGCCGCACCGAACGCAGCGCGTTTACGCCTCATCGCCACCACCCAGATGGCAACGACGAACCCGGTCAGCACGACGAGCAGGGCGACGGAGGCTGCGGGCGAAACGGAGCCGACGCGCGGCGCGCCGGCCTCGATCCGGATCGGGCCTCCGGTCGCGATCCACACGACCGTTCCGACGGTGCTCTCGACCTCCCACCCATTCGCGTGACGGAACGTGAGGACATCCGTGAGACCGCTGATCCCTCCGACGGCGACCCAAGCCGCGACCAGCCCGCCCCCGACGAGGACCGCCCACGCGAAGGCCCGCTTGCATCCCGCGACGAGGAAGCCCGGGACGAGGACCGCCGGCCAGAGCTTCGTCAGGGCGGCGATCGCCATCGTTGCCCCGCCCGCCCGTTGTGACCCTCTGATCGCGAGCACCGCCCCCCAAGCCGCAAGCGCCACGGGGACGAGATCGAAGCGGGTATAGATGAAGACGAGAAGCGGCACGCCGAGCCACAGGTAGCGCTCAGCTGCCCGCGCGCCCCATCCGATCCGCACCGCCCACCACGTGCCGATGTCCGCTGCGAAGGCGAGCACCGCGACCCGGGCCGCGGTCGCCACCGGGTCCGTGGACATGCCGAATCGAACGATGAGGGCCTCGACCGGCGCGTACTCGACCGCGAAGTCGCGGTACGGGACGCCCCCCTGGTACTTGATCTCGGCGAAGCGGGCAAGGTCATCCGTGGGTCCCGACGTCCTGCCGGCCTCGATCGCAACCACGAGCACGACGATCCGAAGAGCGAGGAGCGCGAACGTCACCGGCCGCACCCCTGCCGAGAGGCCATCCGTCACGAACGCATCGTATGTGGCGCGGCATCGCCGGGCCGCACGTTCGCCGTGGTAGACAACGACCGAGATGGAGGGAGCGACCGGCGAGGCGACCCCAGCCACGATCGACGCCCGAGCGGTGCGTCTCCGTGACGGCGTGGCTTTCTGTGCGGTCGTGTTCGCGACGGTTCGTATCACCCTTTCGCTCCTCGCCGTGGTGACGGTAGGGGCGGTTCATCCGCCGAGCTCGGCCGGCTCAGGCGTGGCCGTCCCTGCTACCGCCGGTTGGCACAACGCGATCGACGGAACCGACCGGTGGGACGCTGGGTGGTTCGAGCGGATCGCCCGAGATGGATATCGCCCGGATGACGCGAGCGCTGCCTTCTTCCCCGGTTACCCGCTGGCGATCCGGGGCGTCACATCGGTTCTTCCGCTTTCGGAGACCGATGCCGCTCTCGTCGTGTCGAACCTCGCGTTCCTCGGAGCGCTCATCGTCTTGTTCGCACTCACGACGTTCGAGTTCTCGATCGACACCGCGCGACGAACCGTGCTCCTGCTCGCGCTCTTCCCCGTGAGCTTCTTCTTCCTCTCTCCCTACAGCGAGTCCATGTTCCTGTTCGCATCCTTGCTCACGTTCTGGTGGGCTCGTCGGGGTCGGTGGGGCCCGGCTGCGACGGGCGGGTTCGCGGCGGCGCTGTCGCGGAGCGTCGGCGTTCTGCTGGTTCCTGCGCTCCTGCTCGAAGCCTGGAGCATCGATGCACGCGAGCGCCCGCGTGCGATCGTGGCGTCGCTCGTCCCGCTGCTCGCTCCCGTCACCTATGCTGCCTACTGGTTCGCGCGCGCCGGCGATGCCCTTCGGCCGTTCCACGCGCAAGACTCCTGGTTCCGTTCGCTGGAGCTGCCCTTCGTCACGTTGGGGAACGGTCTGTGGCTGGGACTCTCCGGCATCACGGATCGACGGGGGATCTACTGGAGCGTCGACCTGGCTCTCACCGCGGTGGTGTTGATCGCGATCGCTCTCGGGTGGAGCCGGATACCGAAGCCGTACCTCCTGTATGTCGTTCTCAGCCTCGTCCTCATCCTTTCGTACCCGCTGCCGGAACGTCCCCTGCTCTCGGTTCCGAGGTTCGTCGCCGTGCTCTTCCCGGCCTTCTGGGCGATGGCGATCCTCGCGAAGGGCTGGCGATTCCCCGTGACAGTCGCGATATTCGGCGTCGGATCCGTCCTGTTATCCGTCGCATTCATGAACTGGGGGTACATCTTCTGAAGCGCATCCTTGGTTCCCATCTCACCTTGATGCTGATCGTCACCACCCTCACGTTCGGCCTCGGGACCGTACAGAAGGCGCAATGCCTCAGGCGTCAGTGGGTCGAGGACAAGTCCGGCGTCGCGTTCCTGTGCGATACGGATATCCCTCACCTGTACATCTGGGAGCAACTCGCGGGCGGACGCTTGCCGTATCTCGACCCGTGCACAACCCCCGCTCGTGATCGCCAATGCGACGAATACCCGGCGGGAACGATGTACCTGATGCGTGGTGTCGCCACCGTGACGGGCGACGGAGGAGATCCGTACTGGCGCTTCTCGTGGGCGGCAACCTTGATCCTGTATCTCTGCGCCCTATGGATCGCCTGGAGCCTGGAACGGATGGTTGCCCGAACCGTGCTGTTCGCGGCAGCACCGGTCCTCGTCACGGCGGGAACGCTCAACTGGGATCTGGTTCCCGTGGCGTTCGCGACCGCGGGAACGCTTGCGTTCCTGCGGGGACGGGACACGCGGTCAGGAGCTCTGTTGGGGTTGGGAGCGTTCGTCAAGCTCTATCCGGGGCTCCTCGCGATCCCGTTCGCGTTGGAACGTCTGCGAGCGGGCGCCAAGGACCGCGCCGCGCGCCTCGTCGCTGTCACGGGCGGCGTCTGGCTCGTCGCGAACCTTCCCTTCGCGATCCTCGGTTTCGCCGGCTGGGTCTGGTTCTTCCGCTACAACTCGCGCCGTCCCCCGGACTTCGACAGCCTTTGGGAGGTGCTCTGTCACGTGCATCTGTGTCCGCCAACGCCGGTCGTCAACATCGCGTCCGTGGGGTTGGCCGCGGCGGGTACGTGGTGGTCGTGGCATGCAGCGAAGCGGCGGTCGGAAGGGTTGCCGATCTGGATCTCTGCCTTCCCACTCCTGGTGATGGTGCTGCTGACCGGCAAGGTGTGGTCGTCGCAGTACAGCCTGTGGCTGCTTCCCTGGTTCGCCGTGACCGGAGTGCCCTGGTTCTTGTTCCTCGAGTACCAACTGGCTGAAGTGGCCGAGTACCTCGTGCGATACCACTACTTCGGGACCGTGATATCCGGTCGTGGGATCTCATATTGGGTGCTCGGTGCGATCGTGCTGATCCGCGCTGCGCTCCTGCTGCGCTGTCTGCTCTACTGGGTGCGTCACCCCGACCCGGTGATCGCCTCCGCAGCAGTGCCCGCCGCGACCGGCGTCGTTGCACCTTCACCCTGAGTCTGGCCCGTCCGAGGCCTCGTGAGGTAGGCGACGAGGTACAGGGCGGCGACGACGAACAAGAGCGCACGGAACCCCACGAGCAGCGACAGATATTCGAGCGTTCCTCCCAACATGGCGCCCAGGAGATTCGCCCCGAATGCAGCCGTCGGGTCGGCCGTATCCCTGAACCGCTCCGCGAAGATCAGGTTCGCTATGAAGATCGGGAAGAACGCGAGCGTCGTCGCGAGCAGGAACCTCGGGACAACGGAGAAACCGAGGAGCGCATCGGTGGGAACCAACCACGCGACCAGGAGTCCGACGAAGAGAAGCCCGAAGAGCAAGAGCGGTCGTCCGATGTGGATCCGACGCTCGACCTCGATCGCGAGCAGGACGATCGCCAGCACGCCGGCGAACACGAGGGCGTTGACGAACCACGTGGTCCCGAACAGCAGCGCGAATTGGACGACCGCCTTGGTCTCGAGCAGGAGGAAGGCCGCTCCCATGAAGAAGAGATCGACGTAACGAGCCATCGGTTTGAACGCGCCGCCAGCTGTCCATACGCCGATCAGCGAGGCCAAGAGGACCAAGAACAACGTCGCCAGGTACTTGCCCGGGATCGTCCGGCTCCGGAGGTAGAGGAACGGCCGATCGTCAACGGCGGGAGCGACGACGGTCCGTCCATCAGGATCCCAGACGGTGGAGCATCGAAGGGACGACTGATCCGATCCGTCGACGAAGACGCTGAACTGGCCAACGTCCGTCCCGACCTTCTGCCCCAGGTCGAAGCACGGTCGGTTGCCGAAGACTCCCGTCAACGTTCCGGCCAATCGATCGGCCAGCCACTGCTCTCGGTAGAAGTTGTACATGGCGAATGATCCGCCCGGCGCCAGATGATCGCGCGCGGCCTCGAACGCCTGCTCCGTGAAGAGATAGCTCTCGAGTCGAAGGGCTGACTGACCCGCGAGCAGGGTCAGGGAATCTGGGAGCGCGAAGATGATGAGGTCGTAGGAGTTGTGCGTCCGCTCGAGGAACGCCCGGCCGTCGTCGATGATCCGGTGAACGCGTGGGTCCTGGTACGGATGGCTGGGATGGAACTCGACGCCGATCCCCATCAGCTTGGGATCGATCTCGACCGCGTCCACCGACTGCGCCCCATGGGCAAGAGCCGTCGCGACGTCGTTGCCGTTGCCCGCTCCGATGACCAGCACACGGGACGGGGGGCTCGCGAGCCGTTGGTAGATCAGATCGTAGTCGGGGTCACTTCCGACGGGGACCGCGGTTTGATGTGGGACACCGTTCGCATCGATGAACGTGGTGCCATCCCTGTGTCCGATCTGCAGTCGGTAATACGGCGACCAGATCGTATCGGCTGACAGTGCGCCGATCACGAGAACCGCAACGACCGAGGCAACGGCTACCCATTGCATCAAGTTGGGCGGGTGGAACAAGACGATGAACAAGGCCGCGATCACGACCCCCCACGCGATCGGGTTCAGGCCGGCGAGCGCGAGGCCCGAGAACGTGACGATCCCCGCGATCGATCCAAGGATGTCGAGCCGGTATGCCTCGAGCGCCGGGAACCGAGCGAATCGGGTAGCGACCCCGTGCGCGACGGTGGTCATGGTGAGCGCGGTCGCGATGAAGACGAAGGGCAGCATCAGCCAGACCGGCAACCCGCGCGTTTGGACACCGAAGTACACCAAGTCGCCGCCCGTGCGGTCGATCGTCGCTGGGAATCCGATCACCAGGCCCAGGAAGAGAGCCAGTACGACGGGAGCGAAACGGAAGAGGTCCGGCTGCTTGTGGGCGCGGAGGAACCCGATGCCGATGCCGAGGAAGCTGCCCAGCAGGATGAAGTTGGCGAAGTAGGAGAGGTATACGACGTATGCGCCGGCCCAGCGGATCAGGACCAGCTCGACGAAGAGCATGAGGAACGACGCCAGGAAGAGCTCGAGACGGTCGCGCGTCATGGTCACGAACCCTAGAGGCTGATCCCGGGGACTGCTATCACCCTGGTTTCGTACCCTTGAGTGTCGGCCGAAGAGAGGACTCAAGAGATGCCCAGTGCGACGTTCGTCACGAACCATGGTTCATTCACCGCGTCCCTGATGCCGGACCACGCCCCGAAGACGGTCGAGAATTTCGTGGGTCTCGCGCAGGGGTCGAAGGACTGGACGGACCCGCGCGATGGCGCCCAGAAGGCGGAGCCGCTTTACCCTGGAACGGTCTTCCACCGGATCATCGACGGATTCATGATCCAGGGAGGGGACCCTACGGGCACTGGCACCGGCGGGCCGGGGTATCGGTTCGACGACGAATGCCCACCCGGCGGCCCCACGTTCAATCAGGCGGGCCGATTGGCGATGGCGAACGCGGGTCCCGGAACGAATGGAAGCCAGTTCTTCGTGACGGTAGCCGAAACGCCCTGGCTGAATGGACGACACACGATCTTCGGCCAGGTCACCGAGGGATATGACGTGGTCGAGGCGATCTCGAAGCTCCCCGCCGGCTCCCAGGATCGACCGGTCGATGACGTGGTGATCCAGCGCATCGACATCAACCCCTAGGGCCACAACAGCTGCTGTTCTCCGATCGCGATCAGGGTCCGAGCGGTCGAACCCTTACGTACGCCACGCCCTCGCTCGTTCGCGCGAGGAGACGCCAAGCCGGGTCGTGACTGATGACGGTCATCAGCCCTCCCGCCCAGGCGGGGTGCAAGATCACCACATCCACATCCCATCGCGCGAGGACCTTGTCCCACCCCTCACGGCCATCCGACGCCTTGAAGTAGTCGTTCCAAACGTGGTCGGGGAAGAGTTCGATCCGAGGATCCACGAAGACGGGGAGCTGTGGTGCCGAGAACTCGGCCCAGGATCCGTAGACCTCAGAGGTGAAGACATGTGTGCCGGCCGGAACGCTCTGCGCAGCGGCGGCAAGGAGATCCTCGGGCGCGAACGTGAGGACGGCCGGTCCTCCAGAAGCCGGATCCACCCCCCTCCCCACAGGGAGCGAGATGATGAGCAGCACGCACAGCGCCACAAGGAACACCGCGTTCAGCCACGATCGCGTTGCTGGTCGTTCGAGGGCGCCTTGGATCGACGGGGCGACCAGGACAGGGAAGACGAGGGCCCACCACACGACACCTCTGATCGCCGTCATCCCCAGCAGAGCGAAGAAGGCGAGCGCGAATACCGTTCGCCACGAGGCTCGTGGTTTGGAGGTCGCGAGGATGGCGAACACGGCGAGCACGGAGAAGAGGAACACGAAGCCGATCGGCGTACGCACCGACGGCGGGGCCCATTCGGCGACCCGCCCCGAGACCGTTGGGTTGCCGACAACATCCGCGACGTACGACCACACCCGTATCCCGAACGGGTTGACCAGGGTCGGGATCGCGCTCACAGCGCCCACGATCGCTACCCGTCGGGCGGTCGCGCGGCCGGCCGCGTAGTCCTCGAGCCAGGCAAAGCCCAGCAGGACGAACGCAAGGATGAAACTGCCATGCACATTCGCCCAGACGAAGGTCAAGACGGGCACGAGCCAAAGACGCTGTGGCGACCCGCGCCGCGTCACAACGACCCATTGGATAACGGCGAATAGGAGGATGCCGATGAGTTGTGGGCGCATGGTCAGGATCTGAACCCCGACCAAGTAGCCCGCGAGCGTCAGTAACGCCGAGCTCACGGTGCTTGCGCCGGCGGCGCGGCACGCGAGGAATACGAAGAGCGAGACGGCCCCCGCGATGAGGCCCCAGGTCGCCGCGATCCCGTCCCAACCTCCAGCCCGCCAGACCGCGGCGAAGAAGACCTCAGCCGCCCACTGCTGATTCAGCCACGCCTGCCCCGCAACCGTGAACGTGAAAAGGTCCGTGCTCAGGAGATGGTGAGTGTCCAGCATGATCCCTCCGGCCCTCACCTGATAAGCAAGGTCCACGGCTTGCGTCCGACTGAGCCACGTGGCAGCGACGGGGAGAGCGATGGCGATCGTGGTCCACAGAGCGTCGAGGGAGACGCCGGATCGGGCGGGAAGGAGGCCTCCGCCGCGCCTGCCGTCCACGGCCGCTCATCTTAGAGGACGCCCGAGCGATGCGAGGTGGCGATGCAGCCGGAACGTTCATGTCGAGTGGCACTGACCTGACGACGATGGAACGACCGTCGCGTCCGCTGGTACTCATCGGTCTGATCGCGATCCACGTCGGGATCGCCGGCCTGCTCTTGGTTCGAAGCGAGCAGCTCTTCGGGAGCGACGGCGTCGTCCGGTACTCAGAGATCTCTTCACGGGCCGGGACCCCGTACCGAGATTTCGAAGTGGAGTTCGCCCCGGCCGACGTCCTTGTCATCGAGGTGGCAGCGAGCGCCGACATCGTCACGACGTACCGTCGGATCGTTGCGCTCATGCTGGTCGTCGACCTCGCGTGCGCCACAGCCATCGCGTATGGATGGGGTTGGAGAGCGGCGACCCTCTATCTCCTCCTCACGGTTCCGATCTTGCTGATCATCTATCTCGGGACCGATCTCATCTGGGTCATGCTTGCGACGCTAGCGTTCGCACTGATCGATCGAGGGCACGAGCGGGTGGGCGGGTCAACGCTGGCGCTGGCGATGCTGGGCAAGGTCTGGCCGATCGTGCTGATCCCGCTCCTCGTCGTCACGAGAAGGAAGCAGGCGCTCGGTGCCTTCTTGTTCGTCGGACTCGTGGGAGTCGCTCTGTGGGTCGTCGTCGGCGGAACCGACGCCCCCCGTCAGGTGCTGACGTTCCGGGGCGCGCAAGGCTGGGAATTCGAGAGCTTGATCGGCGCTTTGGTGTGGATCATCGGCAGGAGACCCACGGCCCTCGATCGCGGGGCACCGCGGGTCGGGGCGATCTCGCCAACGGATCGAGTCGTGCTGCTGGGGGTCGTGGCGGCCGGGCTCTGGTTCGCTGGACGGCGGGCCCGAACCTGGAGGGGCGACATCGCCGGTGTTCCCGCGCTTGCCTCCGTTGCGATCCTGCTCTGCGTGTCACCCGTCTTCAGTCTGGAATACGCCCCTTGGCTCATCCCCTGGGCCGCTATCGCTGCTACGGAAGATCCCGGTGCAACCTATGCAGTCGCCGTGGCTGCGATCGAGGCCGCAACCGGACTCCTCGCGATCCTGTACGTCGGTTTCGCTGCAGAGAGCTTGAGCAAGGTCCTCCTCATCTTGCGGAACGGCCTCTGCCTCGCGATCAGCGCCGCCTGGCTCATCGGGATGCCGAAGCGTGCGTTCCGAGATCTCGACCCCGTTCAAGACGGTCAGTCGCGTCGATAGCGCCCGAGGATCGTGCCTTGTCCCTCGTCGCTTGATCCCGTTGAGGAGACGGCCCGCCTCACGCGCGCAACGACGTGCGTCACCCACGCAGGGTCCATGCACGGCCGCTCGATGATGATGAAGAAGCCCGCGCTGAGAACGAGAGCGAGTAGGAGTAGCACCGCGTACAACGGCCACAGCCAGTACCCGCGCGTCAGGCCGTTGGCACGGAGGACCTTGGCGCCGAGGACGAGGAGGGGGTAGTGCAACAGATAGATGGAGTAGCACATGCCTCCGACGATCGCGATCCACTTCATCGACAGGACCCGCGTGAAGACGCGGCCGTGAAGCGCGGCGGCGATCGCGAGTCCTCCCAGGATCGGGAGGGTCACACGCCATGAGGGCGAGTGGAAACGCAGAGCGAGGAAGAAGAGAGGAAGACACGCGATGCCCACGACATCGAGATACGCGTTGTGCCGAGGACGTTCGTGGAGACGGGTGACGTGGATCTCCGCGAGCAACCAGCCGATCAAGAAGAACGGCAGAACGTCCAAGAGAGCGATCCTCGAAAGGATGTCGATGCCCAACCAGACCTGAACGACGAGCGTCCCGACAAGCGCGACCGCGATCAGCAGCAACCGCTCACGCGGAGCCCCGCGACAGAGAACGACCGCGAGGAGCGGGACGATCAGGTACCACTGGACTTCGGCCTCGAGCGACCAGAAGACGCCGTCGATGGGACTCAGTTGTCCATAGGCAGCTTGATGTGAATAGGCGAGCGTCGCGGCCAGATGTTGACCCGTCGAGGGCTCGTGGAGCGCGATCGAAAGAAGGAACAGGACGAGGGCGGCCACGATGAAAGGGGGCTCGATCCTGGTAACGCGTCGAAGGAAGTACGAGGACAAGGCGACCGGCTTCGCTCCCATGACACGCCACCTGATGAACGGCAGCGCGAGCACGAACCCACTCAAGATGAAGAAGAGGTAGACGCCGACGTGACCGTATTGGAGGAAAGCCACCAAACCAGGATCCCGATCCGATCCGGCGATGATCGGGCCGAAGGGCGGAACGATCACGAGTCGACCCGACGAGAGGCCCGCGACCGCGAAGAGATGAACACCGAGCACGATGCCGATCGCGAGGAAGCGAACGCCATCCACCTCCGGCATGTATCGACCGCTCGACGTACGGCGAGACAGGCGGTCCGCAAGCGTCGCCCGGCGAACAGACTCGTTGGGCGACTCGGCGCGAACGAGGGTGGCGCTCATCTGGTCAGCCCTTGCCCTCGGTACATCGCACGTACAGCCTCCAGGGACCGAACGTCGTCGAAGCGCACACGCCGTTCAGATCGATGTTCCCTTCCGATGGGCCTTGCGGAGCGGGGCTGCCCCAATCGTCGTACCTCGTGGTGACCACGATGACGTCGGCAGTCGACACATCGCTCTTGAGGCGAGATCCGGGACGATCGGCGGTTCCGGGGTTCATCTCGAGGAAGTACGTAGCCGGAGTGAGGTCCGGCACCAAGTGGTAGAGGAACGTGTCGTTGTAGACCGTGTTGGACAGATCGCTCGGCCCGACGAAGATCCTGTCTCCCGGCTCCGTGGAAGCCTCGATCGCCCACAAGAGCCCCGACAGCTGGACCACCTGGCTCTTCAACGGCATCGGGACCGTCCTCCCGTTGAACGTCAGGGGGTACGAAGGGGGATCTCCGACCCCGATGGTTTGTCCGACCGATTCCATCGTCCCTCGGAGCGCGGATCCCCAGCTCGATGCAACGACGACCAGACACGCGATCGGTACGGCCAATCGACGACGCTCTTCGTCGAGCAATACCGCGAGTGCTGCCGGCATAAGCGCAACCGACACACAACCTGCGGATGCGAGATGGAAGTCATCCGCGCGCTGGAGCGCGTACGGGAGCAGCGCAGCTGAGAACCACGCACAAGCCAGGAGATTCCTGTCCTTCGAGCGACGATGCGAGACCCATGCTGAGTACGCAAGGAGTGCGGTCGACCCGAGCACGAGCCAGAGGAGCGGCGATGCCCATGGGATCGGGAACCTTCGCCCGGGATTGATCCGGAAGAGCGGGTCCACGATCGTGCCCTCGATCACTGCACGCGGGCCTGCCAGGATGAAGAGCGGAATGTAGAGCAGCGATCCCGTGAGGACGCCCATGATGAAGCGCCTCGATCGACCGATCATGACCAGGGCGGCGATCGCAAGGGCGAGATCGGGTCGGAACACGAGAGCGAGACCACCCGCGATGCCTCCGAGGAACAGATACCTCCGCTCGGTGATGGCCACGAGGCTCCACGCCGCGAACGCGAGACCGCCGAACCATGCGTACGCGACCCCCCATGTACCCACCGTGAGCAGGGTCGCGATCAGCCCGGCCGCGATGCCGACCGCGAGCCCGTAGCGACGTCCGATGAAGAAGAGGGCGAGGACGAGCGCGAGCCGATACAACAATCCAACAGTGCGCTCAACACCGACCGTGATCCCGAAGACCCGGTAGATGCCGGCCAGGAACCACAGATTCCCGGGGCCGTACATCGTCTCGAAGTCTTTATTGGGGACAGCGCCCGCGAGGACACGTTCCGGGTAGACGAGGACGCTGCCCTCCTCCATGGGAATCACAGGCTTGAGGAAGTCGGCTCTGACAGGAAGGAGGAACACCACCACGACGACGCCCAGCCCGATCACGGTTGCCCTCGTCCTCGAAGCACGCTGATCGTGGGAGAGCCGCGCGGGCCCCATCAGCCCCAGCTCGGGGGCTCGACGCCGAGCTGTTCGAACGTGCACGACCGTGGATCGCGATCGGACCGCCAGCGTTCGAACCGCGCCGCGTGCCGGAACCGTCCGTACTGGACCCGGTCGAACGAGACCTCGCACACCAGTGCCGGCTCCAGGTCGACCCACTCCGTGTCTCGGCCGGCCGACCACCGGCTGGGCCCGCCCGGACCGCGTCCTCGGCCGAAGCTCTCGCCGCCCTCGAGGGGCGCCAGGAGCTCTCGGAGCTCGCGACGCTCCGCCGCTTTGAACGACGAGGTGTGCCCGACGTAATGCAGCACGCCGTCGCCGTCGTAGAGACCGAGCAGCAGGCTCCCTACCCCTTTCCCGTCCTTCGCGACCCGGTAGCCGCCGACGACGCAATCCGCCGTGGTGCGGTGCTTCACCTTCACCCACCCGCGTTCGCCCGAGAGGTACGCCTGGTCCTCACGCTTCGCGACGATCCCGTCCTGGCCGACCCCCGCTGCGTCGGCGAACCAGGCTTCGGCGAGCGTCACGTCCGCCGTCCACGGCGCCACGAGCAGCTCAGGTCCGGGCGGGACCGCGTTCAGATCATCGGGCATCACGCCGGCGCCGGCCGACGCAGCCAGCTTCGCGAGGCGCTCGCGCCGCGTCTGCAAGGGCAGCGCGCTGAGATCCTCGTCGCCTTCCCGCAGCAGATCGAACAGGATCAGCGTCGCGGGGATCTCCCCCGACAGCTTCCGGACCCGCGACTCCGCCGGATGCAGCCGCAGCTGCAGCTGGTCGAACTCCATCCCGGTCTCTCGGATCACGAGCAGCTCGCCGTCCGCGACGAAGGCTCCCGGCGGCCGCTCGGCCACAAGCTCCACGACCTCGGGGAAGTAGCGGCCGAGCGGCCGCCCGTCGCGGCTCACCAG
>DATAEV010000054.1:0-9026 GCA_036257875.1 Actinomycetota bacterium
GCCACTCCCGAGGTCCAGCACCGTTTCACCCTCGTGCAGTTCGGCGACCATCGTCGGGTTCCCGCATCCGAGGGAGGCCAAGACCGCCTCCTCGGGAAGCTGATCCCGCTGGAGGACGTCGTAGAGCTGCGGGCCGAGCCCTTCCTCAGGGTCGCAACAGCCCGACGCGTCGGCGTCCGATGCCGCGCCCCGTCCCTCTGCGACGGCCGTCGCGGCCGAGGCGTACCTCGCCCGAACCTCCTCGCGGAGCTCATCCATCACCTCACCCCCAGTTGGGCCGATGGTCCCGGCACGACCGTTCGTGGATCCAGTGCGCCTCGCAGCAGCTGCAGCGGCTCGGGCTCGATCCGGTAATACGCCCATCGCCCTCGCTTCTCGCGATGAAGGATGCCCGCGTCCGTGAGCACCTTCAGGTGATGAGAAACCGTGGGTTGGCCGAGGTCGAGCTGATCGGTCAGGTCGCACACGCACGATTCCCCGCCCTGGCTCGCGGAGATCAGGCTGACGAGACGCAACCGGGCCGGCTCGGCGATGACCCGCAACGCCTCCGCCAGCCGCTCCGCCTCGGTCTCCGAAAGGGGCGACCCGACCAGCGGCGGGCAGCAGGTCTGATCGATCTCTTGGATCAAGCGCATCGTGTGCACATATTGACAGCCATCGATATATCCGTCAACGTATCGACGGTCATCGATGGAAGGGGGTGTGCCGTGAAGTTCGACGATCCGTGCTGTCCTCCGGGTTGCTGCTGAGCGTTCGTGAGGCGACCGGAGGCGATCAGCCTCCGGTCGCCTCACGAACGGACCGGCCGTAGAAGACGCGCTCGAGGGTGAGACCGTGCGGCGGCGCGATCTGAGGCGCCGCCGCACGGTCTCCCACCGCCAGGATCCGATCGACCGCATCCGGTTCGAGACGACCCGTACCCACCGTCACCAGCGTTCCGACGAGTGAGCGCACCATCTGATGCAGGAACGCGTTCGCGCGGAACACGATCGTGAGCTGATCGCCCGCGCGTCGCACGGCGATGCGTTGAAGATCGCGGACCGTCGATCGTCCTCGTCCCGGGTTGCGGCAGAACGAGGCGAAGTCGCGTTCGCCGAGGAGCAGCGATCCCGCCCGACGCATCGAGGGCACGTGCAACTGGCCGGGACGATGCCAGACGTACCGTGCCGTGAACGGATCGGCGACATCGCCGGTCGCGATCGCGTACCGATACTCCCGGGCGGTTGCGGAGAAACGCGCGTCGAACCCGCCGGGCGCCTCCGAGGCCTGCCGGACGACGAGCTCGGGGCCGAGGATGGCGTTCACGGCGTCGCGGATCCGATCCGGGGCCAGGTTCGTCGTCGTCGTGAACGACGTCACCTGGCCCCGAGCGTGAACCCCCGCGTCCGTCCGGCCGGCCACGGAGAGCTTGATGGGCTCGTTGACGATGCGTCCGAGCACGGTCGAGAGCTCACCCTCGATCGTCCGGATCGACGGGCCGCGCTGCGCCGCCCATCCCCGGAACCCGGTCCCGTCGTACGCGAGCAACAGACGCACGACCCGCGTCATGGGACGGGCGGTGCCACCGGACCGCCTACGCCGAGCGCTCGACCAACTCGATCCTGGCCATGGGCGCTCCGTCCCCCTTGCGAGGCCCCAGCTTCAAGATCCGCGTGTAACCGCCCTCGCGCTCCGCGAACCGGGGGCCGATCTCGTGGAACAAGTTCGCAACGATGTCGCGGTCGGGGATCTCCTTCAGCACCTCACGGCGCGACGTGAGGTCTCCCTTCTTGGCCTTCGTGATCAGGCGCTCCGCGTACGGCCGCAGCTGACGAGCCTTGGCTTCGGTCGTCGTGATGCCCTCATGGACGAACAGCTGCTTCGCGAGCGTGGAGAGCATGAGCCGCTGATGTGCGGGGCCGGAGCCCAGCCGAGGACCCTTCTTGGGTGTCGGCACCCGACCTCACTCCTCCCGAAGACCGAGCCCGAGCTCTTCGAGCTTGAGCTTGACCTCGTCGATCGACTTCTGGCCGAAGTTGCGGATGTCCATCAGCTCCGATTCGGACTTCTCGACCAGGTCGCCGACCGTATTGATCCCCTCGCGCTTGAGGCAGTTGTACGAGCGGACGGAGAGGTTGAGCTCCTCGATCGTGATCTGGTAATCGCTCGGCAACTCCTCGTCCTCCGCGGGACCGACGGAGACGCTGGGGGCCTCCGCGAGGTCGCTGAACAGCTGGACGAGCTCGAGCAGGGTCCCGCCGGCGGAGGCGAGCGCCTCCCGCGGGTTCACCGAGCCGTCGGTCTCGACATCGAGGATCAGCTTGTCGCGGTCGGTCATCTGCTCCACCCGGGTGTTGCCCACCGTGTAGCTGACCTTCCGGACGGGCGAGAAGATCGAGTCGACGGGGATCACGCCGATCGGGTCCCGCGCCTTCTTGTTCTTGTCCGCGATCCGGTAGCCGACGCCGCGCTCGACCGTCATCTCCATCTCGAGCGAGCCGCCCTTGCCGATCGTGGCGATGTGGAGGTCCGGGTTCAGGATCTCGATCCCCGCCGGCGGTGCGACATCGCCGGCCGTGACCTCCGAGGGTCCCTTCGCCTTGAGGTAGATAGGCGTGGGCTCGTCCAGATCGGAGCGAACCACGAGCTCCTTCAGGTTCAAGATGATGTCGGTGACATCCTCCGTCACCCTCTCCACGGTCGCGAACTCGTGCAACACGCCGTCGATGCGGACCGACGAGATGGCCGCGCCCGGGATGGACGACAGCAGGGTACGGCGCAGCGAATTGCCGACCGTATAGCCGAAACCAGGCTCGAGCGGTTCGATCGTGAACTTCGAGCGGGTCGGCGAGATCACGTCCTCAGCGATCTGAGGTCTCGCGACGATGAACACAGTGCATCCCTCCTCGGTGGGGGATCATCCATTCATCCCCACCTCTCGGAACTCCCGACCGCTGCTCGCGACCGGGGTACCGCCGCTAGACGCGACGGCGCTTGCGAGGCCGGCAGCCGTTGTGCGGCACCGGCGTCACATCTTGGATCCCGGCGATCTCGAGCCCCGCGGCGGCGAGCGAACGGATCGCGGTCTCTCGGCCCGAACCCGGGCCCTTCACGAACACATCCACCCGCTGGAGTCCGTGCTCCTGCGCGGCCCGGGCTGCCTTCTCGGCGGCGAGCTGCGCGGCGAACGGGGTGGACTTCCGGGACCCTTTGAAGCCCACGTTCCCGGCGCTCGCCCAGCTGAGCGTGTTCCCCTGCTGGTCGGTGATCGTGACGATCGTGTTGTTGAAGGTCGACTTGATGTGGGCTTGCCCGTGCAGGACGTTCTTCTTCTCGCGACGCTTCGTCTTCTTCGCCTTGGGCTTGGCCATGTGGTGCGGGCTCCCTTTCCCCTACTTCTTCTTCGCGATCTTCTTCTTGCCCGCGATCGCCTTCTTCGGTCCCTTGCGGGTCCGGGCGTTCGTGTGGGTCCGCTGGCCACGGACCGGAAGCGACCGACGGTGCCGGATGCCCTGATAGCACCCGATCTCGATCTTGCGCTTGATGTCCTGCGCGACCTCCCGACGAAGGTCACCCTCGACCTTGAAGTTCCGGTCGATGAACTCGCGGATCTTGAGCACTTCTTCCTCGGAGAGATCGCGAACCTTGGTGCCGCCCTCGATCGCGGTCCCGCTCACGATCTGATAGGCGCTGGTGGGACCGATGCCGTAGATATAGCGGAGCGCGATATCGAGCCGCTTGTCCCGAGGGAGGTCAACGCCTGCGATCCGTGCCATGTTCGGAGAGCTCCCCTCTCTAGCCTTGCCGCTGCTTGTGCCGTGGGTTGGAGCAGATCACGAGGATCCGCCCACGCCGACGGACGACGCGGCAGCGGTCGCAGATCCTCTTCACCGATGGTCTGACTTTCATGGTGTGCCTCTCATCTGTACCGATACACCACACGACCCCTGGTCAGGTCGTACGGCGACAACTCTACGCGCACCCGGTCGCCGGGGAGGATCCGGATGTAGTGCATCCGCATCTTCCCGGAGATGTGGGCGAGCACCTTGTGCCCGTTCTCCAGCTCCACCCGGAACATGGCATTGGGGAGGGGCTCCACGACGGTCCCCTCGACCTCGATCGCATCGTCTTTGGCCACGCTCCAGCTGATCCTCTGTGTCGGGACCCGTCCCGAGGGCGCACGGAACGCGCCTCGGGAGGGCAGGAAGCGAGTATACGGCCAGGTCAGGCGATGCGTCCACGCGCTACGCGCGCTTGACGATCGCCTTGACGGCGTCCAAACGGGTCGGTTCATGGTCGGCGGACGTCTTGACCAGGATCGATCGAGCGGTCACGGCCGTCGAGCCCACCTTCATGGTCATCTTGATCATGACCGAGGCGGCCGCGGCCAAGCTGATCTTGTACGTGCCGGCGACCACCTTGCTCGTGATGTTCGTCGTCCCCGCGAAGTAGGTCACGGAATATCCCTTGCCGGAGCCTCCGCCGAGGACCGTGAGCGGATCCGTCCCCGATCCGTCGTTCTCGATGCGGATCTTGAAGGTAACGGTCTTGCCCACCGCGGCCTTCAGCGTCTTCGTCTGGTTGAGGCCGGTCCCGTTGTAGATGTCGTTTCCGACGTAGGTGGTTCCGGTTGCGATCTGGTTGTCCGGCCGGTGGGTCTGGGTGTCGGCGGTCCAGGTGTGATGCGCCGGCGGGCTGGTGTTCCCGAGGTTGTCCGTCGCCGTCACGTAGAAGGAGTGCTGGCCGGCGACCAAACCTGTGTATCCGGTCGGCGATGTGCACGGCGCGTAGGAACCGCCGTCCAGCTTGCAGTTGAACGTCGCGCTCCCGTCCGTGGAACTGAACTTGAAGGTGGCGTCGGTCGACTGGACCCATCCGGACGGGCCGGAGTCGATCGACACGTTCGGTGGCGTCGTGTCGATCGTCCAGTTGTAGTTCGTCGACCCGGTCTGAGTGTTCCCGGCCGGGTCGATCGCCTTCACGTGGAACGTGTGGCTGCCGGACGCCAAACTGCTGTACGACTTGGGGGATGAGCACGAGGAGTACACGGTTGAGTCCTTCGCGCACAGGAATGTGGAATTCGCCTCGTTGGACGAGAACGTGAACGAGGCGGTCGTCGAGCTCGTCGGTGAAGACGGGTAGGTATCGAGGCTCGCGATCGGCGGAGTGGTGTCGATCGTCCAGGAGTAGGTCGTCGGGTTTCCGTCGAAACCGTGGGGATCCGTCGCGTAGACATAGAACGTGTGCGGGCCTTGGACGAGACTGCTGTAGTTCTTGGGACTCGGGCAGAGCGCGTAGATCGTTGCGTCAAGGTGGCAATGAAAGGTAGCCCCCGGCTCGTTCGCCGTGAACGTGAAGGACGCCGAGCTGCTGGGCGTGAAGAGCGCTGGGCCGCTGACCGTCGTGTCCGGGCCGTTCTTGTCATCGAAGACCTGGACACGATGGTTGACGGAATCGGTGACGAGGATCCTGCCAGCCGAGTCGACATCGATCCCGATCGGAGCGTTGAACTGCCTCACCTCCAACCCGAGTGAACCAAGCTGCGACAGGTACCCACCAGCCGTCGTGAACCGCTCGATCCGGTTGTTGGACTTGTCGACCACCCACAGCGTGCCGTCGCCGTCGATCGCGAGGTCGCTCGGGCCCTTCAGCTGCCCGTCGCCGCTGCCGTACGTCCCGACCTTGGCCAAGAACGTGCCGGTCGACGTGAATTCCTGAACCCGGTTGTTGCCGCTGTCGGCGACCCACACATGCCCCGAACCGTCGATCCAGAGGCCCTTCGGCGACTTGAGGTTCCCATCGGCGGTGCCGAACACACCCCACGCGGTGATGAAGCCGCCAGACGACGTGAACTTCTGGATGCGGTTGTTCCCCGTATCCGCGACGTAGACGTTTCCACCCGCGTCCACCGCGATGCCGGCTGGATCGGCAAAAGCCCCGCCAAAGCTTCCTGCACTGCCCCACTGGCGGACGAAATCGCCCGACGTATCGAATTCCTGGATCCGCTGATTGTTCGTGTCCGCGACATAGACGTATCCACCGGGAGTGATGGCGATGGCTGCGGGATCGTTCAGTAGACCAGCCGTGTTTCCCGTTCCCCCGAACTCGTCGAGGAGGTTGCCATCGTTGTCGAACTTCTGGATCTGGTCGGTGGCCTTCTTCGTGATATAGACGTTGTCCGATGGATCGACCGCGATACCGGTAGGGACGTCGGGAACACCCGCGCCGGGGTACTCACCCCACTCCACCTCGGTGGCTCCCCCGCTCGAGAACCGCTGGATCCGCCCGTTGCCCGTGTCCGCGACGTACACCTTGCCGCTGGGCGCCACCGAGATCGACTCCGCCCCCGAGAGGACGCTGCTCCCATACGTGCCCAGCAGCGCACCGAGGTTGTCGTACTCCTTGATCGCATTTCCTACGGTGACCCAGACGTTGTCCGAACCGTCGATCGCCACTCCCGTCGCGCCGGCCACGGCCCATGACGACAGGACGTTGCCCGATGTGTCGAACCGCCGGATCACGCTCCCGGCCGCTACATACACGACATCGGAGCTGTCGATCGCGATGCCCGATGGTTGGGGTGGGCTAATGCTCGACGGGTCACTGCTCCAAGAGGTGATCCACCCGCCTGAGGACGTGAATGCCTGGATCCGCTTGTTGCCGGTATCGGCGACATACACGTTCCCCAATGAATCGACGGCGATCCCCTCCGGCTTGTTGAATTCGCCATTCCCCGAGCCGCTGGTGCCCTGTTGGCCGGTGGTGGGGTTGAAGCCCCCCCACCACGTGACGTAGTTACCCAACGCGTCGAACTCCTGGACACGGTTGTCCGAGTTGCTGAATGCCTCCAACACATAGACGTTGCCACTGGGTGCCACCGCAACGCCGGTTGGGTCGGCGACGAGGCCCGTCGGGATATTCCCGGAGGAAGGACCGGGTCCGGCCAGCACATCGAGCAAGTGGCCGTCGGCGTCGTACTTGACCAGTCGGTCGTTGCTGGTCAATCCGGTGGTGTTGAGATCCGTGACGTAGACGTCTCCATCGGAGTTCACCGCGACCCCCTCCGGGGCGACGAGTCGAGGCCGCCCGATCACGCCGACGAACGTCAGGGGGTCGCTGGCGCTCGCCACGGTTACCAGAGCCGTGGTCAGCATGCCTGCAGTGATGGCGACGACTACGGATACGCTCAGGAGACGCTTGAGCATCCCGCGAGGGGACACGGCGAACTGGCTCGGATGTGCGGTCACCCTGGAGTTGTCGGCTCGGGCAAGAGGCTCCTTAACCCGAGGCGGATCCCTTGCCACGCCGGACGGATCGGCGGTCAGTCCCGGGCGGTCAGGACCTCGTGCCCGTCCTGGGTGACGGCGACGGTGTGCTCGAAATGCGCCGACAGGGACCCGTCGGCGGTCACCACGGTCCAGCCATCGGGCATGACCGCGGTCTCGTCCTCCCCGAGATTCAGCATGGGCTCCACGGCGACGACCAGACCGGGCCGGAGCTCCGGCCCGCGTCCGGGCTTGCCCCAGTTCTGGATGAACGGGTCCTCGTGGAGGGCCCGGCCGATCCCGTGGCCGCCGTACTCCCGCACGATCCCCATGCCCTCTTGCCGAGCGAGCGTTTCGATCGCGTTGCCGATGTCGGAGAGCTTTCCACCCGGGGTGATCACCGCGATGGCTGCGTCGAGCGCGGCTTCGGTGGTTTTGACCAGCCGCTCCGCCTCGGCGGTGGGGGCGATCCCACCGACGAACACCGTCACGGCGGAATCCGAATGGAACCCCTGCCAGATCGCACCGAAATCGAGCGACAGCAGGTCTCCTTCCTGGAGCCGCCGCGCCGACGACGGGATCCCGTGCACGATCTCATCGTTCACCGAGGCGCAGATCGTTGCAGGGAAGGGCCTCGAGGAAGCTCCTCGGTATCCCTTGAAGGAAGGGGTCGCGCCCTGTTCGGCGATGTACTGCTCGGCCACCCGGTCCAGGTCGAGCGTGGTCCGGCCGGGGGCGACGGCCTCGAGAACGCGGCCGATCGTGCCCGCAACGATGCGACCGGCCGTCCGCATCTTGTCGAGCTCGTCGGGTGATTTCCGGATGATCATGAGGCTTCCCTCGTTTCAGACCTCGTCACCGAGCGCCGCGAGCATGCGCTCCGTGACGGAATCCATCAGCGCCTCCGCATCCACCTCTCGGAGCAGCCCGCGCTCCTCGTAGTAGCGCTCGAGGGGCTCGGTCTGCTCCCGGTAGATCGCGAGACGCCGTTTCACCGTCAGTTCGTCCTCGTCGTTCCGCTTCTCCAGGGGGGTGCCGTCGACATCGCAGACCAGATCGTTCGCCGGCGGCTTCCATGCCTCATGGTACGTGCGCTTGCAGGTTGGGCACGTGTAGCGACCGGTGATGCGCCTGATCGCCGTGGGGTCGGAGATCGTGAACTTCACCACCGCGGTCAGGGGCGTCCCCAGCTCCGTGAGCGCAACCTCCAGCGCCTGAGCTTGCCGGACGGTGCGCGGGAAGCCATCCAGGATGAATCCCTTGGAGGCGTCGGACTCGCCCAGACGCTCCTCCACCATCCGCACGACGAGGTCGTCCGGGACGTATTCGCCCCGGTCCATGTAGGTGCGCGCCTCGATGCCGAGACGGCTCCCCTCCTGCACGTGTTCGCGCAGGATGTCGCCGGTGGAGATCTGCGGGATGTCCAGGCGCTCCGACAGGATCCGGGCTTGTGTCCCCTTGCCGGCACCGGGGAGTCCGAGGAACACGAAGCGCATCGGGCGCTCCTCCCGCTACCGCAGGAAACCCTCGTAATGCCGCATCATCAACTGCGACTCGATCTGTTTCATCGTCTCGAGCGCCACACCCACGGCGATCAGGATCGACGTACCCCCGAACGGGAACTGCTGGAAGTTCCACATGGCGAGGACGATCGTCGGGATCAGGGCGATGGCCGCGAGGAAGAGCGAGCCTGGCAGCGTGATGCGGACGAGGATGTCGTTGAGGTAGTCGGCCGTGGGCCGCCCGGGCCGGATCCCGGGGATGAAGCCGCCCTGCTGACGG
>DATAEV010000073.1:0-11258 GCA_036257875.1 Actinomycetota bacterium
GTTCGCCCTGGGCCGCGACGCGATCCCGGTCGATACGCACGTGCACCGCGTCGCCCGTCGCTTGGGCTTGGTTCCGGCGACGGCGAGCGCCGAGCGCGCCGACCGGTTGCTGCACGACCTCGTTCCGGACGGGCTCAGGACTTCGTTGCACGTGGGGTTGATCCGCCTGGGCCGTGAGATCTGCAAGGCCCCGACCCCGAGGTGCGCGCTCTGCCCACTCAAGGACGTGTGCCCGACGGCTCCGCGGTACCTGCCGCAACGTCGGCGGCGCCCGGCCCCCGACCGGATCACGCCGGCGGGGTCGGATCCGTCGGTCGCGTCGGGGCAGACGTGATGACCTCGACGTCGATCGTGGCTTGCCCTCCTGGTCGCTCGCGATCGAGCCATCCGACGTCCTCCTGGACGAGCGTCACGGTGAGTCGGTAGCGGCCGGGTACCGGGGGGGCCGGCAGCCAGGCGCTGAGCCGACGGCGACGCCGGGCCGGTACCGGGACTTGCAGGAGCGCGCGTCGGGGTTCACGCCACTCGTCGTCCTGATCTCCCAGCTCCCGCCAGGAAAGGCCCAGATGAACGGGCGCCGGGTCGGCGCTCCGCAGCGTTGCCGACGACCGGTTGTCAACGCACACACGCACGGTGACCGGCTCCTCGGGCGCGACGGGGCCGTTCGACCCCACACGTGTCGGTTGGATGATCGACACGCGATCGAGCTCTTCGCGGTCGATCGCGAACATCGCTCGGCCGTCCGATGGGACACGCGGGTGGCCCCAGATACTGGAAGAGAACCACGGTCCCACGTAGTGGTATCCAACGTCTCCCAGAGCCGCCGCATCGGTCGTGGAGGCTGCGCCGGACTCCACGAAGAAGGCGTTCACGCCGTGGGAGTCGCACGCCACCAACATGAGGCCCGATGACCTCGTGAGATCGGTCAGCGCATCGAGGCTCGCGCCATGGCGGAACGTTCCATCCCAGGTCCGATCCGCGCGGTAGCGCTGCACCCACCACTGCCCCGGCTGGAAGGTGGCGTTGTACTCGACGACGACGACACGCGGGTGGAACTCGTGCAGCAATGCATCGAGGACCCACCAGTCGTTCCCATCGATGTCGAGGACGAGAAGGTCGGGCGCCGGTGAGACGCCGGCCGCGTGGAGCAATCTGACGACGTTGTCGCGGCGAACGACGGCCGCCAGCACGCGCACCTGCGAGCCGGCGAACGTCCTCGAAGCCTCCGCTTTGCGGGGATCCGCCTCGATCCACACCCCGCTCCATCCGGATCCGACGAGCCGACGTGTGCAGTTCTCGCGACCGTCATCGGCCCCGATCTCCACGAATGAGCGATCGGTGATGCCGATCTGACTGAACAGTGCCTCGATGATCCCGTCTTCACCGTTCTGCGAGTAGACCCGACGCTCACGTGCGACCAACGGATCTGGCATTCGTAACCGCATTCGCGTTTCGTCCCGCCACTGTTGTGCCGATCGCCGGGCGTTCAGGCTGTCGAATGCCAAGGTTGTGTGACCACTGCGCAGGATCAGTGTTTCAAGACCGAGGAGCGCCCGCCGCGCCAGGCCACGAACCCTGGATATCGAGGGAACCCGCACTCCCGCGATCATAGATCCCGCGTGGGCGCATTCCTGATCGGAGCGGGTGAGGGGAATCGAACCCCCGTTTCAAGCTTGGGAAGCTTGCGTTCTGCCATTGAACCACACCCGCGTGGTCCGGCCGCATCGAGCGACCCGCCGAAGTCTAGCGAGCCGGCGGGGACGGCCGCACGCACCCGCTGCTAGCCTCCCGAACCTCATGCCGGACCCCGATCTCTGGCCGGAACTCCTGCTGCGGCTCTCTCGACGGGAGGACCTCGGGACCGAGGACGCGGCCGAGGCGATGCGCCAGATCATGGCGGGCGAGGCCACTCCCGCGCAGATCGGCGCCTTCCTGCTCGCCCTCCGCACGAAGGGCGAGACCGTCGATGAGATCGACGGTCTCGCGAGGACGATGCTCGAGTTCGCCACCACGGTGAAGGCACCGGAGCCCGTGATCGACACGTGCGGCACGGGTGGGGATCGGAGCGGCACGTTCAACATCTCGACCGTCTCGGCGCTGGTCGTCGCCGGTGCCGGCGTCCCGGTCGCCAAACACGGCAACCGGGCCGCCTCCTCGCACTGCGGATCCGCCGATCTCCTCGAGTCGCTCGGCGTGAAGATCGACCTGGATCCCGCCGGCGTCGAGCGATGCCTCGCCGATGCCGGGATCGGGTTCATGTTCGCCGCCACCTTCCATCCCGCGATGGGCAACGCGGGGCCGGTGCGCCGGGAGCTCCGTGTCCCGACCGTCTTCAACTTCCTCGGTCCGCTCACGAACCCGGCCTCACCGCACGCGCAGGTCGTCGGTGTCTCGGACGAACGGATGCTCCCGCTGATGGCCGAGGTTCTGGCGCGCCGAGGCATCCGCGCGAAGCTCTTCCGCGGCGAGGACGGTCTCGACGAGCTCACGACGACGGGCATCTCCACGGTCTTCGACGTGAAGGATGGCTCGCTCCGCGAGCGACACCTCGACCCGAGGAGCGTCGGGCTCGCGCGCGCGCGGCCGAGCGATCTGTCGGGCGGAGACCCGGCCGAGTCCGCGGACCTGGCACGCCGGATCCTGAGCGGCGAGACGGGGCCGCGCCGCGACGTGGTGCTCCTCAACGCGGGGGCCGCGCTCGAGGTGGCCGGGTTCGCGGCCGACCTGGCCGAAGGGATGGCGACGGCCGCCCGGGCGATCGATGAGGGCGACGCCCTGAAGACGCTCGACCGCTGGGTCGAGGTTTCGAACGCCGGGTAGCATCGCCCGCATGATCCTGTCCGACCGAGACATCCGCGCGCACATCGAGTCGGGACGCATCACGATCGATCCCTTCGACCCGGCGTGCGTGCAGCCGTCGTCGGTGGACCTGCACGTCGACTCGCAGTTCCGCGTGTTCGCCAACTCGCGGTACCCGTTCATCGACGTGCGGGAGGAGATGCCGGACCTGACGGAGCTGGTCGAGGTCAAACCGGATGAGCCGTTCATCCTGCACCCGGGGGAGTTCGTCCTCGGCTCGACCCTGGAACGCGTCGCGATCCCCGATGACCTGGTCGCACGGCTCGAGGGCAAGTCGTCCTTGGGTCGACTCGGCCTGCTGATCCACTCGACCGCCGGCTACGTGGATCCGGGCTGGGACGGCTACCTCACGTTGGAGCTCTCCAACGTCGCGAACCTTCCGATCACGATCTATCCGAGCATGAAGATCGGACAGATCTCCTTCTTCCGGCTGACCTCCCCGGCGGATGCGCCGTACGGCAGCGCCGGCAACAAGTACCAGGGCCAGCGAGGACCGACGCCGAGCCGTTCCTTCCGCGACTTCGAGGGCTGAGACCCCGGGTCAGTCGACGAGCAACGCGCCCGGCACCGGGCCGACGCCCATCTGCACGGCCATCATCGCCGCCTGGGTCCGGTTCGTGACGCCGAGCTTGCGGAAGATCGCGGCGAGGTGCGCCTTGACGGTCTTCTCCGAGAGGTAGAGCCCCTGCGCGATCTCCCGGTTCGAACGCCCTTCGGCGAGCAACGCCAGGATGTCGTGTTCGCGCTGGGTCAGGCTGTACTCGTTCCTGCGGCTGTGTCCGTTGGCGCCCACGGAGGTGTCCTGGTCGTCGAAGAGGTTCTGGATCACGCGCGGGCTGAGGACGTTGCCGCTCCCCGACATCGCCACGTTGATCGCCTGCGCCAGATCCTCGGGCGTGGCGTCCTTCAAGAGGTATCCCGCCGCACCGTCGGCCAGGGCCCGCTTCACGTATGGCGCGTTCTCGTACGTCGAGATCATGATGACGGGCATGTCGGCCCACTCGGCCCTGATCGCGCGCAGCAGCTCGAGACCGTCGAGGTCGGGCATCCGCACGTCGACCAACGCCAGGTCGAAGGCCGCTCCGCCATGCAGGACCTCCAATGCGACGGCCGAGGACTCCGCCTCGACCACATCCGCATCCGGGAAGCCCTCTTTCACCACGTAGTTCAGACCACGCCGCACCAGCGCGTGGTCATCGACGATCAAGATCCTCATGTCATCCACCTGCTCTCTGGAAGGGGAGCACGGCCACCACCGTGGTGCCGCGTCCCGGGTTCGATCCGACGTCGAGGGACCCGCCGAGCTTCTCGGCACGGGCCCGCATGATCGGCACTCCGAAATGGGGGTCATCATCCTTCACCGCGACGATCCCCTTGCCGCGGTCTTCGATCTCGATGCGGATCTCGGCAACGCTGGCCGTCACGCGCACATGCGCTTCCGGGGCCCCCGAGTGCTTCGCGGCGTTCGCCAGCGCCTCGCTGACGATCGCATAGACCGCCTCGAGCACCGGCTCGTCGATCCCCTCCAGATCACCACCGACTTCCACCATGACCGGGAAGTGCCACCGCACGCCGAGGTCGCGGACCAGCGCCGCGAGCGCGGGTTCGGCGGACGGCGGGTCTTCGTTCGTCATGTCGAACAGGAGCTCGCGGATCCTTCGCAAGTCGTCGCGGATCTGCAGCTCGACCTCTTCCAGCGCCGCGGCGGCCCCTGCCGGGTCCGTCTCGATCCGGTGGCGGAGCGTTTGGAGCTCGAGGACGGCGGACGTGACCGACTGGGTCAGCCCGTCGTGGATCTGCATCGCCCACCGGGTGCGCTCTTCGAGCATGAGCACTTCAACGGCATGGCGAACCGTCGGGTGTCCACCCTGTCGGCGCTGCTCGGTCTTCTGCGTGCCCGGAGCGCGCACTCCTGCTCCTCCGTCCGTCCGGTCGTGGTCGTCGGTACTAGTTCCATTTCGGATTGACTGACGGTTGGCTTTACCCGTTGGGAGGAAGTGCTCGCGGCGTTCGCCGAGGGCTCAACCGTCCGCCGACCCGCGGGTGACCGTTCTTCTTGTTGGGACGCAATCGGTCTGGGGTGTCGGCGACGCCCAAGATCCCGAAGTTGTCAATACCACACTCAACTTCTATGTTAGATGCGTACGTAAGCGGATCCGAAGCTCGGACCCCGCGCAGTCACCGGAAGGAGCATCCAGATGGCACGAGCAGTCGGTATCGACCTCGGGACGACCAACTCCGTCGTTTCCACCCTCGAGGCGGGCGAACCCGTCGTGATCCCCAACGCCGAGGGGTCGCGAACGACGCCGTCGGTGGTCGGGTTCTCGAAGAACGGCGAGATCCTCGTCGGGGAAGTGGCGAAGCGCCAGGCGATCACCAACCCCGACCGGACCGTCCGCTCCGTGAAGCGGCACATGGGCGACAAGTCGTGGTCCGTCGACATCGACGGGAAGAAGTGGACCCCGCAGGAGGTCAGCGCCCAGATCCTGCTGAAGCTCAAGCGCGACGCGGAGGGGTACCTGAGCGACACGGTCACCCAAGCGGTGGTCACCGTCCCCGCGTACTTCGACGATGCGCAGCGCCAGGCCACGAAGGAGGCCGGCCAGATCGCAGGGCTCGAGGTGCTGCGGATCATCAACGAGCCCACCGCGGCTGCGCTGGCGTACGGGCTGGACAAGGGTGGGCAGGATCGGACCGTGCTCGTGTTCGACCTCGGAGGCGGCACGTTCGACGTTTCGCTGCTGGAGATCGGCGAAGGGGTGTTCGAAGTCAAGTCGACGCACGGTGACACGCAGTTGGGAGGCGACGACTGGGATCAGCGCGTCATCGACTGGCTCGTGAAGACGTTCAAGGACAACCACGGCGTCGACCTCGGCAACGACAAGATGGCGTTGCAGCGTCTGAAGGAGGCCGCCGAGAAGGCGAAGATCGAGCTGAGCCAGGTCGCCGAGACCACGATCAACCTGCCGTTCATCACCGCGACGGCGGACGGTCCGCTGCACCTGGAGCAGAAGCTGACGAGGGCCGAGTTCGAGCGCATGACCGAGGACCTCGTCGAGCGGTGCAAGGGCCCGTTCGATATGGCGGTGAAGGACTGGGGCAAGGACGTCTCCGCGATCGACCACGTCGTCCTCGTGGGCGGTTCCACCCGCATGCCGATGATCCAGGAGCTCGTCAAGAAGCTCACGGGCGGCAAGGAGCCGCACAAGGGCGTGAATCCCGATGAGGTCGTGGCGATCGGCGCCGCCGTCCAGGCGGGCGTGCTTCGTGGCGACGTCAAGGACATCTTGCTCCTCGACGTGACGCCGTTGTCGCTGGGCGTCGAGACGCTCGGCGGGATCGTGCAACGGATGATCGAGCGCAACACGACCATCCCCACGAAGAAGTCCGAGATCTTCACGACGGCCGCCGACAACCAGACGCAGGTCGAGATCAACGTCCTGCAGGGCGAGGGCGAGACGGTGCAGTCGCCCGCGGTCCATTCCCTCGGGCGCTTCAACCTCGTCGGCCTCCCGCCGGCGCCGAGAGGCGTCCCGCAGATCGAGGTCTCCTTCGACATCGATGCGAACGGGATCGTGAACGTGACGGCCAAGGATCTTGCGACCGGCAAGGAGCAGGCCATGACGATCACGGGCGGAACGGCCCTTTCGAAGGACGAGATCGACCGGATGGTGAAGGATGCCGAGGCCTTCGCCGCCGAGGACCACAAGCGGCGCGAGGCCGCGGAGGCACGCAACCAAGCGGACCAGCTCACCTATACGGTCGACAAGTCGCTCGGTGAGTGGGGCGACAAGGTCCCCGCGGGTGACCGGGACGAGCTGGTCAAGGCGACCGACGAGCTCAAGGAGCTCCTGAAGGATCAGGCCGCCACGGCGGAGAGCCTGAATACCGCCTCCGAGAAGGTGATGGGCGTCTTCAGCCGGATCGGACAGTCCATGTATCAGCAGGCGCAGGCAGAGCCGACGGCCGCGGCGGCGGGCGGCGGCGAGGCCGGAGCCGAAGGGCCCGCCTCGTCCGGCGAGGACGAGGTGGTCGAGGGCGAGATCGTCGAGGAGGGCGGTTCGTCGTGACGGATGACCGCGATCGTGACGAGGCCCCGGTGATCAAGGTCACCGACAAGCGTCGGTTCGCGAAGCTCGCGGAGGCGGAGGGCCCGGAGCGGCCCTCCGCTTCCGGTTCGGACGACGAGCCCGGCGCGCCGGAGGCCTCCGCCGGGCCGACCGATGAACTGGCCGAGGCGAAGGCGAAGGCCGACGAGTACCTCCAACACTTGCAGCGACTGCAGGCAGAGTTCGACAACTACCGCAAGCGCGTGATCCGCGAGCAGACGTCGACGCTCGAGCTCGCGGCGGAGCCGGTGATGCGGCGCCTCCTCGAGGTGCTCGACGAGTTCGAGCTGGCGTTGCTCCATGCCCATGAGGATGTGGATCGCGATCGGTTCCTGAAGGGCATCGAACTGGTCTACGCCAAGCTGATGGATGCCCTGAAGTCGGAGGGGCTGCAGCGGATCGACGCCGAAGGCGCGCCGTTCGACCCGAACCTCCACGAGGCGCTGATGCAGACCGGCGATGGCAGCGGCGACCCACACGTCGCCGAGGTCTTCCGGCCGGGATACACGTTGAAGGGAAGGGTCCTGCGGCCCGCGGGCGTGCGGGTCGAAAGGACGTGAGCTGACCGTGGCCGAGGAGATCCGCCGCGAGTGGTTCGAGAAGGACTACTACGGGGTCCTCGGCGTGCCCAAGAACGCCGGTGCGGCCGAGATCAAGAAGGCGTATCGGAAGCTCGCGCAGAAGAACCACCCCGATGCGAACGCGGGCGACCCCAAGGCCGAGGAGCGGTTCAAGGAGGTCTCCGCCGCCTACGACGTCCTGGGAGACGAGGAGAAGCGCGCCGCATATGACCGTGTGCGCGAGATGGGCGCCGGCGGTTTCGGCGCCGGGTTCCCTGCCGCGGGCGGGACGGGATCCGAGGGCCCCGGTGGATTCCGCTACGAGACCGTCGACGTCGGGGACCTCTCCGACCTGTTCGGGGGGATGTTCGGGGGCTCGCGAGGACGCGCGCGCCGGCCGCAGGCGCGCCAGCGTCGCGGTGCCGACCTGGAAACGGACGTCCGGCTCTCGTTCGACGACGCGATGGCCGGGGTGACGATTCCGGTCACGCTCGACGGGCCCGCGGTCTGCACCACTTGTCACGGGTCGGGAGCCGCCCCCGGCACGCAACCGGTCATCTGCGCGACCTGCGGCGGAAGCGGGCACGTCGCGGTCAACCAGGGCTTCTTCCAGATGGAGCAGACGTGCCCTACCTGCTCGGGAACCGGTCGAACGATCGAAACGCCCTGTCCCACGTGTCACGGCAGTGGCGCGGTCCGGCGTTCTCGGACCGTGAAGGTGAAGGTGCCGGCCGGAGTGAAGGACGGCGCGCGGATCCGCGTGGCCGGCCGCGGGGAACCGGGAGGACCCGGGGGTCAGCCGGGTGATCTGTACGTCCGGGTGCGGGTCGGCGAGCACCCGGTCTTCGGTCGCAAGGGCGACAACCTGACCGTCGACCTCCCCGTGTCGTATCCGGAGGCCGCGCTCGGGGCGAACGTGAAGGTGCCGACGCTCAACGGTCCCGTGACCCTGAAGGTGCCGGCGGGCACGCCGAGCGGGAAAACGTTTCGGGTCAAGGGCAAGGGCGCGCCGAAACGTGGCGGCCATGGGGATCTCCTCGTGACCGTCAACGTCGACGTCCCGAAGAAGCTCTCGAAGCGAGAGAAGGAGCTGCTCGGCGAGCTCCGCGATGCGGAGACGGAGTCTCCGCGCGCGGAGCTCGGCGTGTCGTGAGGTGGAGGTTCCCATGGACGTTGAAGATCGCGTGGATCGACCGGATCTGAGCGAAGAGCGCGCGGTGTACGTGATCAGCGTGGCGGCGGAGCTCGCCGGCGTGCATCCGCAGACGCTCCGGATCTACGAGCGCAAGGGTCTCGTGCGACCCACGCGGACCTCCGGCAACAACCGCCGCTACTCGAAGCGTGACATCGACCTGCTGCGTCAGATCCAAGAGATGACGCAGGAGTTCGGGATCAATCTCGCCGGCGTGAAACGGATCATCGAGATGCAGGCGGAGCTGGCCGCGTTGCGCGCCAGGATGCAGGACCTCGAGGATCAGCTGCGAGCCGCGGACCAGCCCGGCCGCCGCGAGGGTCAGATCGTGCCGCTCCGAAGCGTGTTCCTCCCGCCATGGGTCGGCGGGGCCCGCCCGTGAGCGTCCGTATCGAAGGGAAGACCGTCCTGCTCCGGCCCTTCCGCGAGCCGGAAGCGGCGACGCTCTGGCAGCAGGAATCGACGGATCGCGGCGACTTCGAGATCCCGTGGCCCGACGACGAGGTCTCGCGTGAGCGCGTCCAGGCTCGCGTGGCGGCCTCGGGGTCGTGGCGGGACCAGCACGTCCTGGACCTCGGCATCGAGTCGAACGGTGAGCTCATCGGGGACGTGCAGGCACGACACTGCCCGCTCACCGCGCCTCCCGGGCTCTTCGAGCTGGGGATCGGGTTGTTCGCCGGCACCCGCGGACGCGGGTACGGCACCGAGGCCGTGACATTGATCACCCGGCATCTGTTCGACGAGGAGGGCGCGCATCGCGTCCAACTCGGGACCGACACCGAGAACACGGCGATGCGCCGCGCCGCGGAGAAGGCGGGGTTCCGGCTGGAGGGCGTCATGCGTGGGTTCTGGCCGTCGCCCGACGGGGCACCTCGCGACTACGCCCTGTACGGCAGAACGCGAGCCGACCACGAAGGCCAGGGACCAGAGGGGAGCTGACATGGACCTGGACAAGCTCACGATGAAGACGCGCGCAGCGCTCGACGGTGCGCATCAACAGGCGCTGGCGCGGAACCATCAGGAGATCGTCCCGGAGCACGTCCTGTTCGCCTTGCTCTCCGACCCGGAGGGGGTCGTCTACCCGTTGCTCCAGCAACTGGGTGTCCAGCCCAAGGAGCTCCGTGACCGTGTCGGTGAGGCCCTGGACCGGATCCCGAAGGTGTTCGCGGGCGGACAGGTCGAGCCGCGGTTCGGCGCCGGCGTTTCGAAGCTGCTCCAGGCGGCGGGTGCGGAGGCCGACTCCCTGACCGACGAGTACATCTCGACCGAGCACCTGCTCCTCGCGATGCTCGACGACACCGGGAGCGGCGCGGGCAAGCTGCTCGCCGACCCGGGCGTTACGCGCGATGCCGCGCTGGCAGCGCTCGCCGAGGTGCGGGGCCGTCACCGCGTGACCAGCGAGAACCCTGAGGACCAGTACCAGAGCCTCGAACGGTACGGTCGCGACCTCACCGAGCAGGCCGCCAAAGGGAAGCTCGACCCCGTGATCGGCCGGGACGAGGAGATCCGCCGGACGATCCAGGTCCTTTCGCGCCGGACGAAGAACAACCCGGTGCTGATCGGCGAGCCCGGCGTCGGCAAGACCGCGATCGTGGAGGGCCTCGCGCAACGGATCATGGCCGGCGACGTTCCGGAGTCACTCAAAGGCAAGCGGTTGATCGCGCTCGATCTGGGCGCGATGCTGGCCGGCGCGAAGTACCGCGGTGAGTTCGAGGAGCGGCTGAAGGCCGTCCTGAAGGAGATCGCCGACAGCGAAGGCGAGATCATCACCTTCATCGACGAGCTTCACACGATCGTCGGCGCGGGGGCAGCCGAGGGAGCCATGGACGCAGGCAACCTCCTCAAGCCGATGCTCGCCCGAGGTGAGCTCCGAGCGATCGGTGCCACGACGCTGGACGAATACCGGGAGCACATCGAGAAGGATCCCGCCCTCGAGCGCAGGTTCCAGCCGGTGCTGGTGGGCGAGCCGAGCGTCGAGGACACGATCGGCATCCTCCGGGGACTGAAGGAGCGTTACGAGGTGCACCATGGTGTCCGGATCCAAGATCCCGCCCTCGTCGCTGCCGCCGTGCTCTCGGACCGGTACGTCACCGGGCGGTTCCTGCCCGACAAGGCGATCGACCTGATCGATGAGGCGGCGAGCCGCCTGCGGATCGAGATCGACTCGATGCCGGTCGAGATCGACGAGGTCGAACGGCGTGGGCGGCAGCTCGAGATCGAGCGGGCCGCGCTCTCGAAGGAGACCGATCCGGCCTCTCGCGAGCGGCTCGACCGGCTCGAGGAAGAGCTCGCGGACCTCCGCGAACGATCCGCCGGCATGATCGCCCACTGGCAGCGCGAGAAGGAGCTGATCGGCGCGATCCGCGACCGCAAGCAGCAGATCGAGGACGCGCGCGTGGAGTTCGATCGCGCCGAGCGCGACGGAGACCTCGAGCGCGCGGCGGAGCTCCGCTTCGGCACGCTGGTGGAGCTGGACAAGCAGCTGGAGCACGACAACGAAGCCCTGGCCGAGCTCCAACGCGATCGCAAGATGCTGAA
>DATAEV010000085.1:0-2221 GCA_036257875.1 Actinomycetota bacterium
CCTCGTGAACGGCTGCATCACGAGTACGCGCGGAATCATCGTCGATGTCCACGGTGAGGAGCCGATCCCGGATCGGCTCCGTCATCGCCAGCCCGTCGAAGAGCTCGATCGCCCGCTCCAGGGAATGCCGGAGCTCGTCCCGGCTCCGCCCGGCGAGCTCTCGGCGTTGGTCGGGCCGCGTCATCGCGCGATCGACCAAGAGGTCGATCGGCGCTCGCACGTAGACGATCCGATCCGGCAAGGGCACCAACCGAGCGAACCGCTCGAGATCGAGATGGCCGAACGGCGCATCGCTGTACACGAAGAGTTGGTAGGCGGACAGCACCACGCCTTCGTCGATCAGGACGGTCTTCCGCCCCGCCGCGCGTCGTGCCATCTCGTTGACGCCGAGCTTCCGAACGACATTGAGCATGTAGTTGTATCTCGCGAATGGGGATGGAGCGTGCCGTCGCAATCGATCGAAGGCGAACGCGACGAAGTCCTTCCGGCGGCCGAGCGCACGGAGGAACGGCGGGAAGGAGATCACGTCGGCCACGAGGTTGACGGCGGTCGGATCGCTGATCCACCGCAGGCCGGGGTGGTCCACGATGAGCCCGGTGCCGGAGATCGTCGAGCGAGGCCCCCCGATCCGTTCGATCGCATCCGCCAGGGTCGTCTTGCCGGCGCCGCTGCAGCCGATGAACTCGACGATCATGGCGTCCGTCCCGCCCGGACGCGACGACCGGATCCTCGATACACGACCTCGGTGGTCGCGTGCATGATCGGGAGCGTGAACCGCTCCAACACGTGAGCCCTGCACCTGCGTCCGATCGCGTGCCGTTCCTCCGGCGGCATCTCCTCGTATCGCCGGATCTCCCGTGCGAATCCCTCGAGGTCGCCGGGGGCGACGAACGGGATGAACTCGGCATCCTCGGCGACCTCCCGATGGGGCGGGATGTCGGAGAGGATCACCGGGCAGCCTGCCGCCATCGCCTCCAGGACGGCCACCGGCAGTCCCTCACCGCGCGATGTGGAGACGAAGACGTCGGCCGCGGCGTACGACACGAAGACGTCGTCTCGGGGGATGAGGCCGGTGAGGTCGACGCGGTCACGGAGACCGAGACGGTCCGTGCGGGCCTGCAACGGTTCCTCGAGCTTCCCCGCGCCGATGAAGACCAGCCGGGCGTCTCCGTCGTGGCCGGAGGCGCGCGCGAACGCCTCGAGCAGGGCGAGCGGGTCCTTCACCGACTCCAAGCGACCGACCGAGATCACCGTGAAGCGTCCGTCCGTTCTGTCGCGCGGCGCCGCCGCGACGGCCCGGTCGACCCGCTCGGTGTCCGCTCCGTTCTGGACGAGCCGCCAGCGACGCCCCACGAGCCTTCGCAGCGCCCGCGGCAAGCTCTCGTACGCCGAACGGCTGCAGAACACCACCCGGTCGAAGACGGCCAGGGGCACGAGCATCATCGCCTGATCCCGCGGCCGGTAGTCGTAGAAGGAATCGTGCACGGTGTAGACGAGCGAGCGAAGGAGCCGCCCCGGGTGGCGTCGTGCAAGGACGCCGAGCGGAACGAAGACCCCGGTCTGCGGTGCGTGAACGTGGATGACGTCGTACGTCCCGGCGCTCAATGCCCGGTTCAATCCGCGGAAGAACCCTCGAAGGGTTCCATCGCCGGCGTACAGGGCGATCTCCGGTGGAGGGGTCAGGCGCGGCACGAAGTACGTGCAGATCGAGAGATCGCGCTGGCCGATCAACGGGAGGCACTGCTCGTTGTACTGGCTGTTCGTCTCGCCGAGCATGAGGATCACGTGCAGGACCCGAAGCATCGAAGCAGGGTGCTCGCCCCGGTTGGCCGTCACCGACGGTCGGGCGTCAGGCTCGAGCATGAGCGATCAGGATCGGCTGGATGGTGTTCGTCAGCTGCGCGGTGGACGTGCGCTCCGTGTCGTACCTGAGCACCTCGGGGCTCCCGAAAGCCTCCATCGTGCGGAGCGCACCCTCGAAGGCGAGGCGATAGCGAGCGAGGAATCCGTGCGCCTCATCGGCCAGCCGGCCTTTCTGCCGATGGTGTTGGGCTCGTCCGTTGATCCGATCTCGCAGGACCTCGTCCGGTGCGTCCAGCCAGATGATCACGTCGAGCTCGCGCGCCCACAGCCGGAGCATGTCGTCCCACCACCGCGCGAACGCCCGCGTGGTCGTGAACGGCTTCCCCTCGGCCTTCAGACGAACGAGGGCATAGAACGG
>DATAEV010000088.1:0-2442 GCA_036257875.1 Actinomycetota bacterium
ACGGGGTCTGCTCCGGCGCCGCCCAGGCCGGCGGGCATCCCGAGCACCAGCCCGACATCCCGGCCGAACGCGATCCCGTACCCGGCCACGAACCACACGACGGCGACGACGCCGAGCGCGATGAACGACTCCATCACGGTGCCGAGCACGTTCTTGGACCGCACGAGTCCCCCGTAGAACAGCGCGAGGCCGGGCGTCATGAACATCACCAGAGCTGCAGAAGCGAGCACCCAGGCGGTGTCGCCGGTGTCGATCGTCGGCACGGTGCCTCCTTCCCCCTCGAACGGGACGTTTGTACGGGGCGAGGAGGGCCGAGGCGAGGACCGCCGTGTATCGATCCGGTTACGTCCGGGTGTGTTGTCCCACTGTGACACGTGCGTGACGGTCCAGTGGCGAGCCTTGTGCCGCCGAGGAGCGCCGACCGATGCTGCGATCGCACCGATCGAGAGGGAGGGGACAGTGCCGGCCACGCACGCACGGCGTCCACTGCGCGTGAAGATGATCCTCCCGTCGCTGATCGAGGCGAACTCGCCTGGCTACCGCCCGATCAAGTACGCGCTGTTCCCTCCGCTCGGGCTCGCGAGCCTCGCCAGCTACCTCGATCCGGATGACCAGGTCGAGCTCCTCGACGAACACGTCCAAGCGCCGCTCGAGCTCGACGACGCGCCGGACCTGTTGGTGATGAGCGTCTACATCACCTCGGCACGGCGCGCGTGGGAGATCGCGGACCTGTACCGCGCACGCGGGACACACGTGTGCGTCGGCGGACTGCATCCCACGTCGCTCCCCGATGAGGCGGCTTCGCATGCCGACACGGTCTTCATCGGTCCCGGTGAAGGTGCCTGGCAGGAGTTCCTGGTTGACTTCCGCGCCGGACGCCCCAGGCCTCGGTACGAGTCCCCCGCGAGCATCCGGAGCCTCGTTGGGATCCCACCCGTCCGTCGCGACCTGATCGAACGTCGACGCTACCTGTGCCCCAACTCGATCGTGGTGTCCCGTGGCTGCCCCCACCACTGCGACTTCTGCTACAAGGACGCCTTCTACGCGGGCGGCCGCTCGTTCTACACGCAGAAGGTCGACGAGGCGCTCGCGGAGATCGACCGCCTCCCCGGCAGGCACCTGTACTTCCTCGATGACCATCTGCTGGGCAACGCACGCTTCGCCCGAGCGCTTTTCGACGGCATGCGCGGGATGGGACGCCTCTTCCAAGGGGCGAGCACCGTGAACGCGATCCTCCGCGGTGACCTGATCGAGCGGGCGGCCGTCGCGGGCATGCGCAGCGTGTTCGTCGGGTTCGAGACCCTCAACCCCGAGAACCTGCGCCGGCACGACAAGCGCCAGAACCTCGGCCGCGATTACGACGAAGCGATCCGGCGATGCCACGACCTCGGCGTGATGGTGAACGGCAGCTTCGTGTTCGGCCTCGACGATGACGGACCCGACGTGTTCGAGCGAACGGTCGAATGGGGTATCTCGCGCAGCCTGGAGACCTCGACGTACCACATCATGACGCCGTATCCCGGCACGGCCCTGCACCGTCGGATCGCTGATGACGACCGTATCGTGACCGAGGACTGGGACCTCTACGACACGCGCCATGTGGTCTTCAAGCCGAGGCGGATGACTCCGGAGCAGCTCGAAGCCGGCTACTGGCGCGCGTACCGCGACTTCTACGCGTGGCCCGCGATCTGGAAGGGCGCCGCGGGGCAGGCCAAGCTCAAGGGGCGGGTCCGCCACCTCGCGTACGCCGGTGGCTGGAGGAAGTTCGAGCCGCTGTGGGATCTCATCATCCGTGCCCGGCGCGTGAACGCGATGTTGCCCGCCTTGGAGCGAACGCTCGATGCGTTCGTCGGCGCCAGGAAGCCCGCCAACGGGACCGGTTCATCCGGTCCGCAACGGCGGGAACCCGGTGAGAAGTCCGTCGGCGTGGACCTGGAAGAGCATCTCGGACTGGCTCAAGCCGGCCAACGGGCGGCGACCGAGGCTCCGGAGACGGATCCCAGCCGGCATCGAACCCGTCACCGCGGCCTTCGTCTTCCCGGAGACGACGATCTGCCCTCCGTGGGCGACCGAGCACAACCGCGCAACGGTGTGGACCGACAGACCCACGTACCCGGTGTCGGTCAGCGTCGGTCGGCCGCTGTGGATGCCCGCGCGCACCCGGACAACGACGTCGCCGGGCCAGACCCGTTCCCTCAGTGAGCGCTGGATGTCGACGGCGGTCTCGATCGCCGGGGCGGCATGTTCGAAGACCGAGAAGTACTCGTCCCCGTGGGCGTCGACCTTGTATCCGCCGCACCGACGCACCGCGTTGCGGATGATGCCCCGGACGTCCTTCAGCAGCGGTGCGTAGCCCTCGCCCAAACGTGCGAGCAGGAGGGTGGACCCCTCGATATCGGTCAGGAGGAAGGTAACCGCGCCGGTCGGGAGCGTCGAGAAGTC
>DATAEV010000239.1:0-7214 GCA_036257875.1 Actinomycetota bacterium
CTCTTCGATCTGTGGAGGGATCGCCGGCGCGAACGCCTCGGCATCGGTCCCGTGATAGATCACCCGGACCCGTTCGGGCTCGATCCCGTAGAAGCGCTCGAGATCCTGACGCGCCGACTCGCTCGGGACGATGACGGCCGATGCTCGGCGGAGCGACCGCTCGAACCCTCGCTGCCATCGTGCGTCGTGATGCGGAGCGGTCTCGGGCATCACGTCTCGGGCGAGGTCGTGCACGACGACGACGACGCATGACGCCGAGGTCGGAGGCACGACGAAGTTCGGCGCCAGGAGGACATCGGACGCACCCGCCAGCCATTCGAGCTTCGGGAACCCCGTTCGCGAACCGAGCGGGCCGTAGAGCCGCGTCGGAAGACGGGTCGTCCGCTCCGATAGGTTGGGAGCCCAACCGGCGAAGCGTCGAGGACGCGTCCCGATCCCCCGCACATCCAGGTACCAGGCGACGAACCGCGTCCCGGGGTCGGCGGGCGGCAGCGCGCGCAGCACGGCCCTCGTGTACTGCCCGACCCCCGTCCGGCGGGGATCGACCGCGGATCTCGCGTCGACCACAACACGCACGCACGAAGGCTAGCCGACGCCGGGCGGCGCACGTGACCGAGGGCTAGCCGGGAGCGGGACAGGTACCGGAGGGCGTCGGTGGGGCAGGCGTCCCGCTCGGTGCGGGTCGGTACGAAGGGGTGACCACGACCGCGATGGGCGTGCCGTGCAGCTTCGACGACTGGATCAAGGGGAGGTTCGGGAAGTAGCCGGCGACCACCTGAGCGTAGGCGTCCTGCCCCGGGGCGAAGACGATCGCCGACCCCGTGACACCGGCGGGCGCGGGGCCCTGGACGATCCCCGGTGACACGTCGAACCCCGCGTTCGCGAGGAGGGTCTCGACGGCTCCGGCCGCGCCGGCGCCGCCCTCGTCGATGACCTCGACCTTCGTGTTGGCCTCGGAGGGCGGTGTGTTGACGAGCTCGGTCCCGATGGACCCCAGCTGCTTGCCGTCGCGGATCGCGGCGAAGATCTCCCGGGCTGCGGGATCCATGAGGACGACCGACTTCGCTCCCCGCATCCCGGCCACGCCGGGAACCGCGCGGAACTCGACGGCGCCGGTCGTCAGACCGCGGAGCTGCCCGACCAGGTAGACGAGCTCGCCGGGCAGGAACCCCTGATCCCGATGGAGGTTCGCGAGCACGGGCTGCACCAGGGCCGGCGCCCTGGCCAGTTCCGAGGGCCGCAGCATCTGGTTGATGACCGCGCGCAGGAACTGCTGCTGGCGACCGATCCGCGAGAAGTCGGGGATCGCGTCGCACGGAAGGCTCCGCGTGCGCACGTACGCGAGGGCTTGGAAGCCGTCGAGGTGCTGACACCCCGGAAGGACGTCCAACCCCGTGTTCGGGTCGGCCACGTGGCCCGGCTCGCTGTAGTAGATCTTCTTGTCGACGCCCGAGGCCGTGTGCTGCGACAGCCACCCCGGCGTGTTGATGTCGTACGGCGGGATGCAGAGGTCGACGCCGCCGAGCGTGTCCACCACGTTCTGGAAGCCCGCCAGATCCACGTAGAGGTAGTGGTCGATCGGCAGACCGGTGAGGTTCGCGACCGTGTTCGCCATGAGCTGCGGCCCGCCGCCCTCCAGCCCGCCCTCGAACGCGGCGTTGATCTTGTCCGAGCCGTGCCCGGGGATGTCGACCCACAGGTCGCGTGGGAAGGAGAGCACGATCGCCTTCTGGAGCGCGGGATCCGTGTGGACGAGCATGATCGTGTCCGCCCGGGTGGTCCCGCCGATGTCCTTGTTCGTGCCGAACCGGTGCTGCTCGTCGATGGGCAGCCCGGCCCGGGAGTCCGATCCGAGCAACAGGTAGTTGCACGGGTGCTCCGAGCACTTCCCGGGCGGCGGCGCCGTCGAACCGCTCGGCACCGCCTGCGTGAAGCCCGGCACGGTCCCGACGTCCTGCAGTTGCACCCACCGCACCGCGAGCGCTGTGCCCACGAATCCGGACAGCAGCGCGAGCGACGCGGAGAGCACGACGAGGAGACGCGTGATGCGGCCGGGGGCCGACGGAGCGGGATCCACCATGTGCGTTCCAGCGTATCCGTGGCCGGATGCCGCGACCGCCGACCGTGTGTCGTTCCGATGGTGAGGCTGTGGCGGTCGCCGGCCGTCGCCGCCGAGGTCCGCCGATGCCATGTGCGATGATGCGCGGCGCTGCCTTCCGCACCGACCACCGGAGAGGGAACGGAGACATGCTGAGGGGACCGGTGACCGTGCTCCTCGTCGGCCTCGACGACGCGGACGTGGCCGCACTCGCTCGCGAGGATGGGTTCGACGTTCGCGGCGCGCACACGATCGAGGGCCGGAGGGGGGTCGACGCCGTCGTGCTCGCGCTGGACGGCAGCGCGCCGTTGGAGACGGTCCGCCGTGTGCGCGGGCTGGAGCCCGACGCCGCGGTGGTGGTCGTCACGGACGCCGGCCGCGAGGCCGACGGCGCCGTCGCGATGCACGCAGGCGTGGAAGATCATCTCGTTCGCGACGACCTGTTCGGATCGCTCCTGCCGCGCGCGATCCGCTACGCCGTCGCGATCCGTCGGATGCGTCGGGAGCTCGCGACGAACGACGAGGCGACCGCGCTCCCGACCCTTCGCGGGTTCGCGCCGATCGCCGAGCACCATCTGCGGATGGCTGATCGCGCGGGCGAGGCGGTCATCTTCGTGTTCGTTCGGATCGAGGAGCACGATGCGCTCCGCGCGGCGCGCGGCAGCGAGGCAGCCGACGAGCTCGCCCGCGACGCCGCCGAGGTGGTGCTGAACTCCGTCCGCGACTCGGACGTTCCGGGCAGGATCGCGCCCGACACCTTCTGCATCCTGCTGACCGGCGAGGCGGAGGGCGCTGAGACCACCGTCCTTTCACGCCTGGTGGAGGCGATGGCCGTGCACGACGCGCGACGCGATCCACCTCGGGCCCTGAAGCTCTCGGTCGGCACGGCTCGGTACGAGCCGGGCAGCGGCCTGCACCTCGCGGAGCTGCTCGGAACGGCGATCCGTCGGCTGGACCGCTCCGGAGCATGACGGCGAGGTGAGCGGTTCGGTCATCCGGCAAGCCCGCGGCGGCGGATACGGTGCGGAGCTCTCGTGGAGGATGGATGCCCGCGCAGGTCACCGCCGCGATGCGGATCGGGAGCGTCGTGTCGGGGATGGCTGAGGATCTCTCCGCCGCGCGCGACCGCCAGCTCGTTCGGCGGATCGAAGGAGGGGACGAGGAGGCGTTCCGCACCTTGTTCGCCACCTATGCCCCCTCCGCGATGGCGCTCGCCGTTCGTGTGGTTCGACAGGGCCAGCTGGCGGAGGAGATCGTGCAGGAAGCGTTCCTGACGCTCTGGCGGAGCCCGGGCGTGTTCGATGAACGGCGCGGCTCGGTGAAGGCCTGGCTGATGACGATGGTCCACCATCGCGCCGTCGACGTGGTTCGCCGGGAGGAAGCACAGCGACGGCGCTCCGACGAGATGGTCGTCGGGGTCCGGGAGGAAGCCGAGGATCCGACCGACGCCGTGCTGGCGGCGGTCGCCGCACCGGCGGAGCGCGACGCCGTCCGCACGGCCCTGCGCTCCCTCCCGCAGGAGCAGCGCGAGGTGTTGGAGCTCATGTATTTCGACGGCCTTTCGCAGTCCCAGGTCGCCGAGAAGACCGGCGCCCCGTTGGGCACGGTCAAGTCCCGGGCGCTGCTCGGCATGCGAAGGATGCGTTCGGTGGTCGAGGAGCTGGAACGATGAGCGAGCGGGATCACGGGCTGATCGAAGAGCTGCTGGCCCTGCGCGCGCTCAGCGGCCTGGAGCCCGACGACGATGCCACCCTCCGCGCCGCGATGGCTGCGCACGGCGACTGCGAGGAGTGCCGCCGGCTGGAAGCAGGGTTCGAGGAGACGGCGGGCCTGCTCGGGTTCGCGCTCGAGCCGGTCCCGGTCCGCGAGGAGCTCGCGGACCGGGTCCTCGAACGGGCCCGCAGCTCGCGCCGGGTGGACGAGCGCCGACCGCGACGACGCGCGGCGCTCGTCGCGGTCGCCGCCGCCCTCGTCATCGTCCTCGTGGGCGTCGCGTCGCTCCGCCCCCGGACCCAACCCATCATCGGCGTCAGTCCGACGCAAGAGGTCATCCATTTCCAGGGTGACGCCGGCGCGCTCGCCATGGTCTACGCGCCGGGGCAGCCGGGCGCACTGATCTGGGGCGAGGGTCTCCCCTCGCCGGGCGCGGGCAAGACGTACGAGATCTGGATGATCACGGGCAGCACACCGGTCTCCACCGGGTGCGCCTCGCCGACGGACGGAGCGCTCGCCGCCTATACGAGCGCCGACGTCACCGGGAGCGACGTCATGGCGGTCACCGTCGAGTCCACGTCGTGCCCGGCCGCTCCGACGACCCAGCCGGTGTACACCGCGACGCTGGCGTGAGCCGCCCGACCCCGCGCTGACCTACCCTCCGAGCATCTCCGCGAGCACCAGGTTGAGGACGCCGCCGGCGCGGAGGTAGTCGACCTCGGCGGCGCCGTCGACGCGAAGCGTCGCGGGGAACGAGATCACCTGCCCGTCCTCCGCCACCGCCTCGACGGCGAGCTCCTGTCCGGGGACGATGCCTCCGGAGAGCCCGCGGACCGCATACGTCTCGCGCCCGGTCAGGCCGAGCGACGCCGCCGTGGTCCCCACGAGGTATTGGAGCGGCAGCACGCCCATACCCACGAGGTTCGATCGATGGATCCGCTCGTAGCTCTCCGCGATCACGAATCGCACCCCGAGCAGCGCTGGCCCCTTCGCAGCCCAGTCGCGGCTGGACCCGCTGCCGTATTCCTTGCCGGCGAGGACCGCGAGCGGGACTCCCTCGTCGCGGTACCGCTCGGCCGCGTCGAAGATCGAGAGCACCTCGCCGCTCGGCAGGTGCGTGGTCCACGAACCTTCGGTCCCGGGTGCGAGCTCGTTGCGGAGCCGGATGTTCGCGAAGGTGCCCCGCATCATCACCTCGTGGTTCCCGCGGCGGGCCCCGTACGAATTGAACTCGGGCGGAGGCACACCGTGATCCTGGAGGAACCGCCCCGCCGGCGAGTCCGCCTTGATCGAGCCCGCCGGTGAGATGTGGTCCGTGGTGATCGAGTCGCCGACGGCCACCAGGACCCGAGCTCCCTCGACGTCCTCGATCGGCCTGACGGCATCGTCGTGGAAGAACGGCGGCTCCTGCACGTAGGTCGACGCCGGGTCCCACGCGTACACCGGTCCGTCCGGGGTCGGGAGCGACGTCCACCGCTCGTCGCCATCCCAGATGTGGGCGTACTCGCGCACGAACTGCTCCTCGGTGATCGCCGCCGCCATCGACGAGACGACCTCGGCGGGCGTCGGCCAGATGTCTCGGAGGAAGACGGGACCGTTGGCCCCGACCCCGAGCGGCTCGCTCGTGAGATCGAGGTCGACGGAGCCGGCCAGCGCGTAGGCGACGCAGAGGGGAGGGGATGCCAGGTAGCTCGCCCGAACCTGCGGGTGGATCCTCCCCTCGAAGTTCCGGTTGCCGGAAAGGACGGCGACCACGTTCAGGTCTCCTTCGTCGACCGCCGCCGAGACGTGCTCGGGGAGCGGACCGGAGTTCCCGATGCAGGTCGTGCAGCCGTACCCGACGAGGGCGAAGCCCAGCTTCTCGAGGTAGGGCGTGAGGCCCGCGTTGTCGAGGTAGTCGGTGACCACGCGCGAGCCCGGGGCCAACGAGGTCTTGACCCATGAGCGGGTCTGGAGCCCGGCTTCGACCGCCTTCTTCGCGAGGAGCCCGGCGGCGAGCATCACCGACGGGTTGGACGTGTTCGTGCAGGACGTGATGGCGGCGATCACCACCGAGCCGTGCTTCACGACCTCGCCGTCGACCGACATCGGGGTTTCCGCGCCGGGCTCGATCGTCGCGCCGGTGTCCACCTCGACGTCGACGTTCCCCCCCTCCTCCTCGAACCGGCCGACGTCGCTCGGACGGGGATCGGGCTCCACGCGGTCGCGGAAGGCCGCCACGAACGACCCCCAGACCTCGGCGAGAGGCACGCGGTCCTGTGGTCGCTTCGGGCCCGCGACCGACGGTTCCACCGCCGCGAGATCGAGCTCCACGACCTCGGAGAACCGTGGCTCGGGGTCGCCATCGGCCCGGAACAGCCCCTGTTCCTTCGTGTAGCGCTCGACCAGATCGACCATGTCTGCCCGGCCGGTGAACGTGAGATAGCGAAGGGTCTCCCGGTCCACCGGGAAGTACGCGGACGTTGCTCCGTACTCGGGACACATGTTCGAAAGCGTGGCTCGGTCGGCCACCGAAAGGGACGACAACCCGTCACCGAAGAACTCGACGAAGGTCCCCACCACGCCGTGCGCTCGCAGCATCTGCGTCAGCGACAGGACGAGGTCCGTGGCCGTCGTGCCGGCGGGAAGCGCGCCGACGACGCGCACCCCGAGGACGAGCGGTTGCGGCAGGAAGATCGGCTGACCGAGCATCGCCGCCTCGGCTTCGATGCCGCCCACCCCCCAACCGAGCACGCCGAGACCGTTGACCATCGTCGTGTGGGAATCCGTCCCCACGAGCGTGTCAGGGAACGCGACCCCGTCTCGGGTGGCGACCACCCGCCCGAGGTGTTCCAGGTTCACCTGGTGGCAGATGCCCGCGCCCGGCGGGACGACGCGAACGTTGTCGAAGGCTTGCTGCGCCCACCGGAGCAGGGCGTAGCGCTCCGCGTTGCGGCGGTACTCCCAGTCGATGTTGGTCTCGTAGGCGTCGCGCGATCGGAACAGATCGACCTGGACGGAATGGTCGATGATCAGGTCGACGGGCACGTGCGGGTTCACGCGCGCGGGGTCGGCGCCCGCGCGCGCGACGGCGCTCCGCATCGCCGCCAGGTCGACGACCGCGGGCACGCCCGTGAAGTCCTGCATCAGCACGCGTCCCGGCATGAACGCGATCGCGAGCGCGGGCGCAGGCCAGGCCGCGAGCGCCGCGATGTCCGCGTCGGCGACGTCGCGACTCCCGGCGCGCCGGAGGAGGTCCTCGAGCAGGATCTTGAGGGTGTTCGGGAGGCTGGGCACGGCGCCGATCCCCTGCTCGGCCAGCCAGGCCAACCGATACAGGTCCACGGAGCCCGCAGCGATCGGGAGGGACGAGCGCGCCCCCTCGAGCTCAGAGGTCGATGCCGTCGTGGGCTCCTTCCTTGGA
>DATAEV010000103.1:0-5662 GCA_036257875.1 Actinomycetota bacterium
ATCGTTCGGCGATGCTGGAGATGCGCTGTTCCTCTCGGGCTGGTGGCAGCCCTGATCGCTCCCACGACTGCCGCACACGCCGTGTCCTCCCCGAACGTCGTCATCATCATGACCGACGACCAGCGCTGGGATACGGTGACCCCCCAATACATGCCGCGCCTCACGGGCATCCTGTCCCAGAATCCGTCCGTCACCTACACGAACTCGTTCGTGCCGAACGCGCTCTGCTGCCCCAGCAGGACATCCACGCTGACGGGGGACTACTCGCACACGACCGGCGTCTTCAGCAACGTAGGTCAGTGGGGAGGCTTCCATTCGTTCACGGCTCCGCCCGAAGGGGACAGCATCAGCTCGATCAACGACACGACCACGATCGCCGTCGACATGCAGCAGGCCGGATACAGGACGGCACTCGTCGGCAAGTACCTCAACAAGTATCCGGCCCGTGGAAACTTCGACTACGTTCCGCCCGGTTGGAACAGGTGGTTCGCCGTCCCCACGGGTGTCTACTACAACTACCGCGCTGCGACGAACGGGAGGTGGTCGCGCGTCTTCGGTGCCGCACCGGCGGACTACATCACCCGCATCCTGTCCGACAGGGCGACGAGGTTCATCGAGGCGCCTAGTACCAAGCCCTTCTTCCTCTACTACGCCACCACGGCGCCCCACGGTCCTGCTATCCCGGATCCCCGCGACGTGGGAAGGTTCGACGTGAACGGCTACGTGCAGCCGCTGTCCTTCGGTACGGCTGAAGCTGGAGCACCGAACTACATCAAGAACCGCCCGTGGGGACCGGACATCGTCAACTCGGTCAACTCCTTCCACGAGATGCAGCTTGACTCCAACTTCGGCGTTGACCGTTCCATCGGTCAGATCTGGAACGCGCTACCGGATAACACCATCGTCCTGTTCATGTCCGACAACGGGTACGCGTGGGGCGAGCACAAGTGGGCGTCGAAGGAGGTCCCGTATAACGAAAGCCTGCGTGTCCCCATGATGCTCGTTGGGAAGAACCTCCAGACCCCCCTACCAGCCGGCACCGATCCTTGCCCTTCGATCTACCCCTTCACCACGAGCTGCGATGCACGCATCGTCCTCAACGTTGACGTTGCTCCCACCTTGGAGCGGATGGCCGGTGTCACCTCGGGCCACACGTTCGAAGGATTGGACATGCTCACGTCGGGCAGAAGCAACTTCGTCCTCGAACATTGGAACGGCGATTACCTCAACGTACCGACGTACTGTGGGGTTCGATCCAACGACTGGATGTATGTGAGGTACAACAGGTTCGAAGAGTCGGTCAAGGAGGGCCTCTACGACGAGAAAGCGGATCCGTGGGAGATGAACAACCTCGCAGTGACAGATCCCAATGACCCGAATGTGGCCCCTGAGCTACAGACGATGAGGAATCGTGCAGCCGCACTCTGTCAGGTTGATGGGGGAATCTACCCGAACGACTGGCCGTTCCAAGGATAGGGCTGACGGGGTTCCTTCTTCGCTGTTTCTAGCCGCTGGCTTCGATCTCGCCCAGCAACCTCGCGACCCGGCGCCGCTCCTCCGGATGCATCGTCAGCATGTCGATGATGTCGGCCCAGTCGTCGCCATGTCCGTCGCGGTAGCGGAGCAGCTTCTGCCCCTGAGCCCTCGAACCCGGCGGCACTCGGCGCACGTGGTCGGAGAGGGAGAGGCCGCGAAGGTACGCCCGAGGCATCATCGCTCGGACGCTACCACCGGCCCCTGACCCGTGAAGGTGATCGTGATCGTCCCGTGCTGATCGGTCCGCCAGATCTGTGCGCCGACGCCGTCGAGCTCGGCGAGCGCGTTCGGGTTCGGGTGGCCGTACGGGTTCGGCTGGCCGACGCTGATCACGGCGATCTGGGGATCGAGGGAGTCGATGAACGCCGGGAGCGAGGTGTCGCCGCCGTGGTGGGGGACGCGCAAGACGTCGATGTCGGGCACGAGTCCCGCGTCCAGCATGACCTGTTGCGCCTCACGCTCGGCGCAACCCGTCATCAACAGGGTGGTGCCGGCTGCGTCGAGCAACAGCACCACCGAGTCGTTGTTCGGATCCGAGTGCGATCCCTGCCAGCACCGGTCCGGCCCGAGGACCTGGAACGCCAGATCGCCGACCGTGATCGTCTGGCCGAGGCGTGCCGACCGAACCGGAACGCCGGCCGCCGCCAGGGCCTGTTCGAGCGGGAACATAACCTCGGCGTCATGGTGACACGAGGGGTCGTAGTACACGCCGACGGGGAACCGCGCGAGCACCATCGGCATGCCGGCGATGTGATCGACGTGCGCGTGGGTCGCGATGATGGCGTCCAGACGCTTGATGCCGAGCGCCTCGAGCTTCTGGGAGACGAGATCCTGGTCCGGACCGGCGTCGATCAGGACGGTCGCGCCACCCGGACTCTGGATCAGCGTCGCGTCGCCCTGTCCGATGTCCAGGAACCGTGCGGTGATGTTCGATGGCGGTCCCGATCCGATCGCCGTCGACCAGACGACGAGGGGTAACGCGGCGACCACGCACACCATCGCGGGACGTGGGAGCCGTCTCCCCGAACGCAGCCACCAGGCCACCAGCACGAAGATGGCGCCCCCGATCACCAGGACGAACGGACCCCCACCCGTCGTGATCCACGCGACCGGTGCCTTGGCGAGAAGGCTGGCCACGAAGCGGAGGTATCGCATCGGAACGAGCGCGAGGAGCGAAACGAGCTTCCCGAGTGGCAGCCACACGAGCCCGAGAACCGATGCAGCGATGCCGAGGAGCAGAGCGGGCGAGACGGCCGGGAACGCCGCGAGGTTGGCGAGGATGGTCACCCCCGGAACCTCGTGGAAGTGGAAGAGCAGCAGCGGCGTGACGCCGACCTGCGCAGCCGTCGTGGTTCCCGCCGCGAGGGCGACGGGGCGCGGGATGAGGCGCTGCATCCGTTCGGCGAGCGGCGAAGCGAGCGCGACCATCCCGGCGGTCGCCGCGACCGAGAGCTGGAAGCCGATCGCGTATACGAGCCACGGGTCGAGCACCAAGAGGAACAGCACCGCGACGGCGAGGACGACGCCCGCGGCCCGTGGCCGGCCGAGCAGCACCCCCGTCAGCGCGATCGTGGCCATCACGCCGGCGCGGAGCACCGACGGCTCCGCGCCGGTGAGGACGACGAAGAGCAGGACGGTCCCGATGCCCAGCGAGAATCGAGCGATGCCACCAAGCCGGAGCGCGCCGGCGAACGCGAGGACGGGAGCGAGCACCATGGCGACGTTCTCCCCCGACACGACGAGCAGATGGCTCAGACCTGTCGACTGGAAGGCGCGTGTGGTGACCGGATCCAGCTTGGAGGCGTCGCCGAGGACGAGACCCAGCAGCAGCCCGTCCTCGGGCGGCGGGAAGATCCGTTCGATCGTCGACCCGACGAACGCACGGACGACCTGGGTCAGATGGACGAAGGGGTTCGGCGCAGGGCCGAGGCGCGCCACCTCCGCGGTGCGAAGCACGACGGCCAGCCCGCGCCGACGAAGTGCGTCGGCGAAGTCGGGGTCGTCCGGGATCTGGAGACCTCCACGGAGCTCGAGTTGATCCGCGCGGACGGCCACCGGCAGGTCGCCGTCGCCGTCGACCCAGATGGTCTCGCGGACCGAGGCGGCGCCGCCGCGCCAGGTAACGCGGGTGACGTCGATGAGCGCGTGCCAGCCGACCGCGCTCGTCACGGGATCCTCCCGGAGCGTCCCGACCACGGTGACGGAGCGAGGCGCGAGACGACCGAGGAGCGACGTCTCCCGGCGTGCCTGTGCGACGCCGCCCCAACCGACGCCACAGAGGAAGACGCCGAGGATCAGCAGCGAGAGAGCGGCGAGAGGGCCGCGGCGACCGTCGGTCGCCGCGACCGAGACGGCGACCACCGCCCCCGGTTCGGGCGGCGCCAGACCCGCTCGTCCGAGCGGGTCACCGCGGCGCGTCCCGGGGGCCGCGAGCCAGGACGCGGCGAGGACCGCGACACCGACGACGAGCCAGGCCCACGCGGGCGCCGCCTGGAGCGCCCGGGGCCGCTCGTCCCACGCCAGGAGACCGGCCCAGAACGCCCCGGCCGCGAGCGGCGCTCCCCACGCTCCCACGGGCTCACACCGTCACCTGGGGTCGCAGCTTCTCGAGTGTCGCCGGTCCGATCCCGGACACCTCATCCAGCTGATCGACGGACGTGAACGGCCCCTGATCGGTACGGAACTGGATGATGGCGGCGGCGAGCGCGGGACCGACGCCGTTCAGCGTCTCGAGGGTGGGTTCGTCGGCGGTGTTGATGTTGACGAGCGCGACGCCACCGAGGCCGGTGCCGCCTGCCGCGGCGCCGCTCGCCGACGCACCCTCCTTCGGCACGAGGATCTGCTGGCCGTCGGCGAGCGGCGCCGCGAGGTTCAGCAGCGTGAGGTCGGCACCATCGCGCGCGCCCCCGGCTCGTTGCACCGCGTCGACCACGCGCGAGCCCGGCTGGAACTGATAGACGCCCGGATGGCGTACCCACCCGGTCACGTCGATGATCAGATCCGCCGGCGGGCTCGCGGTCGCCACGGGCGACCCCGCGGCCGGGACGCCCGATGCGGAACCGCTCGCAGCTTGCGCGAACGCGGGAGCCGGCGTCTCCGCGATCTGGATCGGCTTGGGCAGGGAGCGCGAATACCAGAGCCCAACACCGGCGAGCGTCGCGACGAGCACGACCACCAATCCCGCCAGCTCGCCGCGCGACAAGGAGTCGAGGCGTTCCCTGATCGCCATACGCGCGAGGCTAGGGTTACGGCAGCGCGTACACCGTGACGGCGGTCACGTCGGATCGGAGGCGCCCGGCTTTCAGCCGTGCGTGACGAAGTTCACCAGCTTCGGCGCGCGGACGACTTCCTTCAGCACCTCGCGACCCGCGAGGGCGCGCCGCGCCCCCTCGGCGTCACGGGCCGCCGCGAGCGCGTCCGGCTCCGAGATGCCGGCCGGGACCTCCAGCTTGTCGCGCAGCTTGCCGTCGACCTGGACGATCATCGTGACGAGCTCCTCGACGGTCATCGCGGGGTCGAACGTCGGCCAGGAGGCGACCCACGTCGACGAGGCTTCGCCGAGGTCCACCCGCCACAGCTCCTCCGCAGCGAACGGCGCGAACGGCGCGAGCATCAGCGTGAGCGCGCGGGCGGCGCCGCCCGCGGCGCCGCCCGCGTCCAGGATCGTGCGCATCTCGTTCGTCAGCACCATCAGCTTCGAGATCGCCGTGTTGAACCGGAACCGATCCATGTCCTCGGTCACGCCCTTGATCGTCTTCTGGGTGAGCCGCAGGAGCTCCTCCGGCTCCTCGGCGTCAGAGCCGCGCTCGACGGCGTCACCGACGGCGGCGAAGACGCGACCCAGCCACGACGTCACGCCCGGACGCCGGTTCGGGTCCCCGGCGATCAGCTTCCAGTCGATGTCGTCCTCGAACGGTCCCGCGAACAACATGATCAATCGCATCGAGTCGGCGCCCCAGCGCTCGACGATCGGCATCGGCTCGACGACGTTTCCGAGGGTCTTCGACATCGAGGCGCCGCCGTAGATCACCTGACCCTGGTTCATCAGCTTCGGGAACGGCTCGGCGAACCCGACCAGCCCCATATCGAACAGGGCCTTCGTGAAGAAGCGGCAGTAGAGCAGGTG
>DATAEV010000110.1:0-4677 GCA_036257875.1 Actinomycetota bacterium
TCTCGACGATCTTGGCCTTGCCGTGCTGGGTGTCGGTGATGATCCCGGCCTGTGAACCCGTGTAGCTGGCGGCCCGGCAGCCACGCGCGTTGAGGGCGATGCCCAGCAGGGACATCGCGATCCGCTCGCCGGCCGTGAGCAGCATGTCCATCTCACGCGGGTCGGGGACGTCCGCGATCTCCAGCGCCATCGCGGTGAGATCGTCGGTGGTGTCGCCCATCGCCGACACGACCACGATGACGTCGTCGCCGCTTTCTCGGGCGTGCACGACGCGGTCCGCGACCGCCTGGATCCGTTCCACGGACCCCACGGACGTGCCACCGAACTTCATCACGACGATGGGCACGCTCCGGCCGCTCCCTGGGTCTCGGAGGTTCCGAGTCTACCGACCGCTACCGGGCGGGTCCGTTAACCCCACGAGCGAGCGAGCCAGGTGCCCGTGTCCCAGCGGTCGCGGGCGGCGACCCACATCGCGACGCTGCGCTGCCAGCGCTCCGCCAACGAGAGCACGATCCGGCGGACCATCAGCACCAGCCTCCGCCGGACCAGTTCGTGCCGCTCCACGACAGGCCGCTCCAAGAGAGGCCCGACCACGAGAGTCCGCTCCACGAGAGGCCCGACCACGAGTTGCCCGACCAGGAGTTCCCGGACCACGAGAGGCCGGACCACGACAGGCCGCTCCAGGACAGCCCCGACCACGACAGTCCGCTCCACGAGAGCCCCGACCAGGAGTTGCCCGACCAGGAGTTCCCGGACCATGACTTCCCATTCCAGATCCCACCCGACCATGACTTGCCCTGGGCTTCCAAGATGGCCATCGCCGGAGCGTCGAACGGGGAACCCATGATGTCCTGCTCCCCCGTGAGCGGCACGCCGTCCATCGAGATGTGATCCGATCCGCGGGACAGCTCCAGCGACCCGGTTCCCGTGGAAGCGAGCCACCGTTGCGACGCGTATGGGAGGGGCATGGTCAGCGCCGACGCCATCTGAAGCTCGCCTCCGCCGATCTGCTGTGCCTTGCCGATGATCGGGTAGCCGGAGGTGTCGAGCAGTTCCTTGACCTGATCGGGCGTGGCGTTCGGGTATTTCTCAAGGACCAGCGCGGCGGCGCCCGAGACGATCCCCGCCGATTGCGAGGTGCCGCTTCCCCGGAAGTATCGCGCGTCGATCTGACCCTCGGGGTGATTGATGTCGATGTAGGAGTTGGGCACACGCAAGCCCTGGAGGTGCATCCCGGGAGCGACGATGTCGACCCCACGCGTCGCGCCACGCTTCGGCCACGGTGAGAAGGCCGGCACGGTGTCGTCGGAGAGCGTCTCGGTCCCGTTCGGGTCCGAGGATCCGACGGCAAGGAGGTACGGGTCGAAGGCCGGGTCCGCCAACGCGGGCGCATTGTTGGCATGGCTCTGGAACCCGTAATTGCCACCGGCGGCGACCACGACGATGCCCTGCTTCCACGCGACCTCGGCCGCATACGCGAGGGGGTCCACGGTGTACGGCTGCACGCTGTTCGTGCCGTAGGAGAGGTTCAGAACGCGGATGTTGAAGCCCGGGTCGTGCGCATGCTGCACGACCCAGTCGATCGCGGCGATCACCTGAGAGACGTCGGTCCCGCCGTCCGCGGTCCCGACCTTCAGGCTGACGATCCGGGCGTCGGGAGCCATCCCGCGATACGCGCTCGGAGGCGACTGGTCGTACGGCGGCGTCAGGGTCGGATCGTTACCCGCGATCAGCCCGGCCATGAACGTCCCGTGCCCGTACGTATCCAAGTTCGTCAGGGCCGCGGACTGCGACTCGATCGAGAGGTCAGGCCCGTAGATCACCTTGTTCGTCCCGGCCAGCCCCGTCACCGGTGCGACACCTGTGTCGATCAGCGCGACGTCGACGCCATCCCCGGTGTACCCGGCGCGCCACCAGGCCGTCGCTCCCGAATACTTCGTCGTCGAGGCCATGGAATTCGTGTCGGTGCCGGGGTCGTACGACGACGCCTGCGGCGCGAGTGCGACGTCGGGGGAGATCGAGACCACCGACGGATCCGCGCCGATCGCGTCGACGACCCGCTGGGACAACGTTGCCGAGAACCCGTCGATGATGGGCAGCTCCGCGGTGATCGAGCCGCCTTCCGCTGTGACGAAGCCCTCGATCCGCGACTGCGCGCCCGAGAGGGTCCGGACGATGACCGACACGTCCGGAGCGCCACCCGACGCCCGGGTTCCCGCCGGCGTGAGGACGAACGCCGCCACGAAGATCGTCAGGATCGTCCCCGCGAGGAGACGAAGGAGCGTTCGCGGTGAGGCCACGACGGCCATCGACCGATCGATCCGTGCGTTCAGGGTGGTGCTCCTCTCCTGCTGTCCTTGCCGAGCTCCGCGCCGGCTCTTCGAACCAGTGGCGGGTCGCTTGGATGACCGACCGAATATGACGCGCCACAGCCGACAGCGCACCGGCCGCATGTCGGTTATCCGGGTGGTCCGCGGGTGATGCCGGTCGAACGGTCGGCCTACCGCTTCCGTGATCTTCGGCCCAGAAGGCCACGGCGGACGAACTAGGTCCTCGGGTCTGGCGGTTCGACTCAAGCCAACCCCGTCCCGGCCGACATTGGGTGAAGCAACATCGGGTGAAGACGGCCGACGTTGGGTGCTGATGCATGAGCGAGTTCATGGAGCTTCCCGCACGTGCGCGAGCATGGATCGTTGCCGTCTGGATCGCCGCGCTCGTCCTGGTGGCGATCCGCCTGCCGGACCTCTCGACCTGGAACACGGAGGACGTGGTTGCGTGCTTCGCCCTCAGCGCCATCGCCGCGATCCTCGAGCAATTCACCGTTCGGATGTCACACGGACCCGAGGCGGAGAACTACTCACTGACCGACGCGCTGTGGGTTCCCACGTTGATCTTCGCGAAGCCCGGCGTTCTCACACTCGCCGTGCTGTTCGGCATCGCCGCGGGACAGCTACTCCGGGGCTGGCGTTGGTACAAGGTCGCGTACAACGTCGCGCAGTTCGTCGTTTCCATCACGGTCGCGGAGGTCGTCTTCAGCTTCTTCCACGTGTCCTCATCGCTCAGCTTGATGGTCTGGCTCGCGGCCTCGATCGCGATGCTCTCGTACTTCGCGTTGAACGAACTGTTCATCTCGTTCGTCATCTCCCTCATCGACGGCGAGTCCCTCCAGACGCTGCTGGTGCTTCCGGACGGTCTCAACCTGCTGCACGCCGCCGGCAACCTGACGATCGGCTTGCTCGCCGCGCTGGTCTGGAGCACGGGTCCGGTCGGGATCCCGCTGCTGATCGCGCCGATGGTCCTCGTGTTCCTTGCTTACCGCGGCTGGCTCCACGCCGAACGTGAGGAGGAACAGGCGAAGGAGCGAGTGCGGATGCAGACCCTCTACGAGGCCGGTCGGGAGCTGTCCGGTCCGATCGACGTCGGCTACGACTACAAGCCGTTCTTGGTGCTCGTTCGCCGGATGCTCGACGCCTCGGCGGTCGAGCTGGTCCTGCTGAACGACGGAGCCCGCATCTACAACTCCGAGGTCGGTCTGATGGTGAACCTCCCGCCCGCGGATCGTCCGCCGACGGCCGAGGAGCTGGTCAGCACGCGGCCGGGACTGACGACCTTCATGGCATCGATCGACGACGCGCCCACCGTCTCCTCGATCCTCGCGGTACACCGCGCGACCCCGCTGTCCTCGGCGGAAGGCTCCCTGGTTGAGGCACTCGCTTCACAGTTGAAGGTCCGCAACGAGAACGAGCGTCTGTTCCACGAGACGGTGGAACAGCGGAGCCACCTGTCCGACGTGATCGGCAACACCTCGGACGGGATCCTCGTGGTGTCCGCGGACGGCGTGATCGTTTCCTGGAACCCGGCGATGGAGCACATCACCGGCATCCCGCGGGCCGGGGCCGCCGGCCGCGGGTGCGACGAGGTCCTCGGGCTCCACCTCGAGGATGACGGACCGGAGGGGCGCACCTTCGTTCCGCTGCGCTTCGACGAAGCTGGCTCCCACGACGTCCTCCTGACCCGGACGGACGCGTCGGAGCGGTGGATCCGCTACACGAGCAACCCGATGCCGTCTCGCGAGGGCGGAGCGAAGTCCTTCGTGATCGTCGCGCGAGACGTGACGGCCGAGCTGGAGACCGAGCAGCTGAAGAGCGACTTCGTGGCGACGGTCTCCCACGAGCTGCGTTCGCCGCTCACGCCGCTCAAGGGCTTCGTTCGCGCGCTCCGCGACGGGCTGATCGAGGAGACGCCGGAGGCTCGTCACGAGTACTACGAGATCATGTGGCGGGCCGTCGAACGGCTCGAGCGGTTGATCAACGACCTCCTCGATGTGTCCCGGGTCGAGGCCGGGAAGCTGGACCTCGAGTCGAAGCCGTTCAATGCGACCGAGCTGCTGGACGGGTGCATCCGGCACATCCGGGGTGAGTTCCCCGATCGCGTGGTCGACTTCGTCCATCCCACCGACGCCGTTTGCGTCCTCGCGGACCCCTTCCGCGTCGATCAGATCGTCCAGAACCTCCTCTCGAACGCGTTCAAGTACTCCACGGCCGGCTCCGCGGTGCAGCTGTCGCTCGCGGTTGATGGGAACCGTGTCATCGTCGCCGTCTCCAACGAGGGCGAGGGGATCGCGCCGGCCGATCAGCCGCACGTCTTCGATCGCTTCTTCCGAACCCGCACCGGTCT
>DATAEV010000114.1:0-9176 GCA_036257875.1 Actinomycetota bacterium
CGCGCTGAACCCGAACAGGCACCCGCCGGCGAACGACGCCCAGAACCGATGCGTCAGCCGGTTGCACACGAGGTACGCGGCCCACGCCGCGAGCGCCGGGGCGGCGGCGAGCCAGGCGTTGAGCGACGCGAGCGGTCCGAACACGGCCGTGATCGGCCACGCCACGAGCGCGGGACCCGGCACGAAGGCGGACCAGGACAGGCTCACCCCGGTCGGGGCGAACACGGAGCTCGCGAACAAGGGGTTGACCCCGTGGCTCAGCGCCCAGGGCGTCCACTCGAGCGCCCATTGGTAGAAGCGCGAGTCCTGCAGGCCCGTCCCGATGTGCTCGCGGCCGAACACCGACAGGATCGGGACGACCCAGATCGCGAAGGCCATCGTCTGGTAGATCAGGTAGGCGCCGAGCGCCTTCCACGCCGGGCGGAGAGCGGTCACGGAGCCGCGAAGACGGGAGAGGGCTCCGGGCGTCTCCGGCACCTTCACCACATCTTCGTCCGCCGTGTCGACCTGCCGTTCGGGATCTCTGACGCTGGTCTCCGAGTCGGCGGACCGCGCGAGCGGGGTATCCACGGGCGCGACGGTAGCAGAGCGTTCCTGCGCGACGCATCACACTGGGGGTCGGCGCGTGATGGCTTCCGGTACCCTCCGCCGGATGTCGCCGACGACCCCTCCGGCACCCCAGCTTCGCAAACGGATCGGCATCGCGCTCCTGCTGTCGGCGGCGCTCGCGGCGTGCGTGTTCGGGAAGTCGACACCCTCACCGAGCCCCAGTCCCTCCGGGGCGATCCCCAAGTACCTCGAACCTGCCGAAGTGACCTCGCCGACCGCGGGGCCGGGGTCGTCGGCGCAACAGATCGCCGCAGCCAGGGCGCACATCGATCACATCGTCTTCCTGACCAAGGAGAACCGGACGTTCGACAACCTGTTCGCGAGGTTCCCCGGAGCCGATGGAGCCACCCAGGGCACGAAATGCGACGGCACCACCGTCACGCTCCAACGTGCCGTCGATCGAGAGCCCGACTACGGTCACAGCTTCACGGACGGGATCACCGCGGTCGACGGCGGCGCGATGAATTGCTTCAACGACGGGGCGTACATCACGTACGAACGCGCGGACATCCCGAACTACTGGGCGTACGCGAAACGGTTCGTGCTCGCGGATCGCTTCTTCAGCTCGGTCTACGGCCCGACGGGGATCGAGCACCTCTGGACGTTCGCGTCGCAGTCGGACAGGCTGGTCGACCATGAGCGACCGGGGCAGCTCGGGTCCGCCCGCCGTGAGTACTGCGACGATCCGCTGGAGACCGCGTTCTCCTTCCCGCACATGACCAGAGCCGAGCAGGAGAAGATGTATCTGCTCGAGAACGAGGGCGCGGCCGGCGTCGGCGAGGTGCGGGCGTCCTGGGTGAGTCGTTGGCCGTGCACGAACGTGAAGGTGCTCCCGGACCTCCTCGATCAGCGGGGGATCAGCTGGAAGGAGTACCGGGGAGACAACATCTGGGTCCAGCCGCTGCGCATGGTGCGGCACGTCCGGTTCTCATCGATGTACCGGAACGTCGTCACTGACGGACAGTTCCTCCAGGATCTGCATGCAGGCCAGCTCCCGGCGGTCTCCTGGCTCACGCCGTCGTTCGCGGATTCGGATCACCCTCCCGAGAGCATCTGCGAGGGGGAGAACTGGTCGGTCGACATCTTGAACCAGATCATGTCCAGCCCCTACTGGTCCTCGACGGCCGTGGTCCTGACGTGGGATGACTTCGGCGGGTTCTACGACCACGTTCCGCCGCCCCATCTCGACCTCTACGGTTTGGGTCCGCGGGTGCCGACGCTGATCATCTCGCCGTGGGCGAAGCGAGGAGCGATCGATCACCAGACGATGGAGTTCGCGTCCGTGCTCCGCTTCATCGAGACCGTGTTCAACCTCCCGCCGCTGACGTCGCGCGACGCGCAGACGAACGACATGCTCTCCGCGTTCGATTTCTCCCAGCACCCCCAGGCGCCGCTGATCCTGAAGCAGCGGACGTGTCCGCCGAAGCCCTGACTACGGAGCCGGACACCCGGTCATCGCGAGGGACCCCGCGAAGGTGTTGCCGGGGAACTGCGTTCCCACGGCCCAGATCGCTCCCGCCGCATCGACCGTCACCCCGGTGAGCCACGCCTCGGAACTCACGTCGGTGGACAGGGTGGTCCACGCGTCGCCGACGCGAACGAGCGCCAGCGGTTGGGGCTGCGCCGTCGTCAACAGACGTCCGACGGTGACCACACCCTTGGAGGTCGCGGACACGGCCGCGAGCGCCCCGTGCTCCGCGCCGGAAGGTACGGGGACCACGCTCCAGGTCCGGCCGTCCCAATGCTCGACCAACGGTCGCAGGGAGTCTCCTCGCGCGGTCCATCCGACCGCCCACACGTCCCCCGCCCCGACGGCTGCGGCGCCGCTCAGGAAGCCATCGCCCGTGCCCACGTCGGGTGTGGGGACGAGCTTCCAACGCGTTCCGTCCCAATGCTCCACGAGCGGTCGGTAGTGCTGCTGGTCCACGTACCAACCGACCGCCCAGACGTCCGTCGGGGACGTCCCATCGACGTCCTTCAGCATGTTCGAGGTGTCTCCGACGTTCGGGCTCGGGACGGCCGTCCAACTGCGCCCGTCCCACCGCTCGGTCAACGTCCGGAAGCCATAGCCGATCTGGTGTCGGCCGACCGCCCAGACGAGATCGGGGGAAAGGGCCTCGACGCCGGAGAACCCATCCTCGCCGGGCCCCGGATCGCGCACCGGCGTTGAGATCCAGGTCTGTCCGTCCCAGCGCGCCGCAACGGGCGCGCTGCTCGCGAGGGCGCCGACGGCCCAGGCCTGGTCGCCGAGGGTGGAGACATCGTCGAGCTCGATCACGTGGGGACCGAGTGCCGCGATCACCCCGGCATTCCAATCGCCGTTCGACGAGAAGGCGGCGAGGGCGAGGCCCGCCGAGCCTTGGAACCGCGTTCCGATCATGAGCACGTCCTGCCCCAATGCCCCTGCGCTCGACGGAACGTCTTTCGTGATGTCCGAGCCGGCCACGGTCGTGAGCTGGCATGCGCTCCGCGCGCTCGTCGCGCCGGGAGCGCAGGCCACCACCGCGATCAGGACGAGCGGCACGGCGACCGTCGGCGGCCGGCGGATCCTCACGCTCATCCGCCGGCCTTCCGCCCGGCGACGATGTACTGGGCGCCGAACGGCAACCACGTCAGCCGTCGCTCGACCCGGCGGGGCGCATCCCCTCGCCACGGGAAGAACAAGATGTAAGGGTCCTCGACCAGCTGCAGGCCGCGAGCGACGAACAACGTGCGGGCTTCCTTCCGGGAAGCGAGCTCTACGCCTTCATCGAAGTCGCAGCGGGCAACCGCCATCCTGGTGAGTGGATTCATCGGGTTGTGCTCGATCACGACCACGAGCCCACCCGGACGCACCACCCGAGCGACCTCGCTCACGAACGCCGGCCGGTCCGGCGGGTCGACGTGGTGCAGGACGCAGATCGCGAACGCCAGATCGAAGCGCCCCTCCTCGAACGGGAGGCTCCGTCCGTCGTAGCTCGCATAGTCCGCCCACGGATTGGCCGCGGCCGCCTCAGCGACCGCGCCCTCGCTGACGTCCACGCCGTCGATGTGGCCGAACCGACCCTTGAGCGCGTCGTCGGTGAGTCCCACCCCGCATCCGACGTCGAGCACCGACAGGGCGCCGATCTCCCCGAACGCCCGCTCCGCGAGCTCGCACAGCAAGCGAGCCTTCACGTCGGTGAAGAAGCCGACGTCCTGGCCGGAGAAGGCGATCGACCGCTGGACCTCGTCGCGGTACGTGTGCCGGTAGTCGTCGAAGTCGCGGCTCATCGAGGGGGCAGTGACGGGAGGTCCTGGCTCGGATCCTCGCGGATCGCAACGACGTGGTCCATCGGCGGCTGGCTGCCGTTCCGGATGGATCGCTCGAACCCCCGTGTCTCGCTCACCAGGTAGAGCGGTCTCCCGCGTACCTCGTCGTGGATCCGGGAGATGTACTCGCCCATCACGCCGATCGTCAGCAGCTGCACGCCACCCAGGAACGTGACGGCGAAGATCATCGAGGTCCACCCGGGCACCTCGAGGGCCCCCGAGAGCTTCAGGATGATCGCGACGATGCCCGCGGTGATCGCGAGCGCCGACAGGACGAACCCGGCACGGAGCGCGAGGCGCAGGGGCGCGCTGGAGAAGCTGATGATGCCGTCGAACGCGAACTTCATCATCTTCCGCAGCGGGAACTTCGTGGTACCCGCGAACCGGGCCGAACGCGCGTACGGGACCGTGCACTGCTGGAACCCGATCCACCCGAACATCCCTCGGATGTAGCGGTTGTTCTCGCGCATCTGCTTGAACGCTTCGAGCGCCTTGCGATCCATGAGCCGGAAGTCGCCGGCGTTCCCCGGGACGTGCACGTCGCCGATCTTCGCGAGCAAGCGATAGAACCCCGAGGCGGTCGCCCGCTTGAACGCCGACTCGCCCTCGCGGTCTTCGCGCACCGCGTGGACCACGTCGCAGCCTTCTCGCCACTTCGCGACGAGGTCGACCACGACCTCGGGCGGGTCTTGGAGATCGGCGTCCATCACGACGACCGCCTCACCGGCGGCGAAGTCCAGTCCCGCCGTGATGGCCATCTGGTGACCGAAGTTGCGGGAGAACCGGATCGCCCGGAACCGTGGATCCTCGCGGCAGGCCGCAGCGATCAGCTCGTAGCTCCGATCGCGGCTCCCGTCGTCGACGAACACCACCTCCGTCGCGCCGTCGAGCCGCCCCATCAGTGCACGAAGCCTGCCGACCAACTCGGCGAGACATTCCTCCTCGTTGAAGACCGGGATCACGAGCGAATACGTGGGGGTGTCCAAGCGGTCAATCATACGCATCTACCCTGGCGGTCTCGCCGCCCAGGTCGACGTCGGCGAGCGCCACACGGACACGCCCCCGCCCTCGTACGCGACGCGAGCACCGACCGAGCGCAGCATCGGTTCGAACTGCCCGCGAACGGGATCGGCGAGCACCACCGCGGTTGCGCCGCGTTCGTTCAGCCAGGCGGCCAGCGCCGTCGGGCTGGGGCTGGCGTACTGGTTCGCGTAGAGGCCCTTGTTCAGGGGCTCGCCCGCGTAGGTCGCCGGAAGGGGCCCGAGGTAGCCCTGCGCCAGGCGGAAATCGAAGTCCGCCGCATCCTGCCAGAGCATCTCGCCGGCCTTCTCCTTCGGGATCGCGAACACGACCTCGTCCGGTTGGATCACGGTGCGATACGTGCCGCTCGTGAAGAACGCCGGAACGTTCTGCGGGACGTGGGCGATCGCACCGACGTTGGGATAGAGGAGCACCACGCCGAGCAGGACCAGGGCCCAGCGGACGATCGCGGTTCTCGCCGGGGCTCGAGCCAAGAAGATCGCCGCGACGACGCTGATCGCGAGCGCGGAATACGCGGGGAAACGGGCCGGGATCGCGTTGCCGATCAGCGGGAGGTGTTGCACCAGCCCCCAGGGCATCCCGATCGAGGGCGAGCCCAACACGTGCAGCACCGGGCCGATCGCCGCGACCGAGACGATCGCGATGAACGCGAGTAGTCCCCACGTCCCGGTGCGCCGTCGCTCGCTGATCGCGAACCACACCAGCATGGCAACCAAGGCGACCGACACGTATCCCGCGTCCTCGACCGACTTCGCGAGGAACATCGAGCTCCACCGATCGGTGGTCGCGGTCGTGAGCAGCGTGACGTTCCGGGGCACCACGAAGCTCGCCGCGTCGGCCGACGCGGCGGCGAGGTCATGGACGGCGTCCGGTCGCTCGTTCTGGACGGCGGCGACCAGGTACGGCGTGAGGACCACCGCCGACGCGACGAACGCACCGAAGGTCAGGACCCCCGCGTCCAGGACCCGACGCCAGCTCTTCCGGGCGGCCACCATCGCGATGACGAACGCGACCGCGCCGAAGAGCGCGGCGGTCGCGAACAGTTCGGTGGAGAACAGGAACAGCGTGACGAGCGTCAGCGTCATCAGCACCAGGAACGCGACGCGGCCGAGGGAGCCGTCCACCAGCCGCACCACCAGGTACACCGCGATCGGGACCGGGAAGATCAACACGAGGTTCACGTGACCGTGGAGCTGCCCCACCATGTATCCGGAGAACCCGAACAGGTAGCCGCCGACGAGGGACGGCCAGAACGCACCCGTGACCCGGTGACAGACGAGGTACGCGCCCCAGCATGCCAGCGCGGACCCGAGGACGAGCAACGTGTTGGTCGCAGCGAGCGAGCCGAACAGCGTGCGGATGGGATACATCGCCAGCCCACCCGCCGGATCGAAGGCGGACCACGCGAGGCTCGTCCCGTTCGGCGGGAACAGCTTGTGCGTGTACAGCGGGTCCGCGTGATTCGCGATGCTCCAATGCATCCATCCGACCGACCACTGGTAGAACTTCGCGTCCCAATACCCGTCACCGAGGTATCGCTCGTTGAATCGGGTCAGGATCGGGCTCGCCCACACCGCGACGGCGACGAACAGGTATAGGACGAACGCGATCAGCCCGCGCTGCCACCCGCGGAGCCGGCGCGCGCCCCCCACGAGACGATCGACGAGGGAGGGCGGTGCGAGATCGTCTCCCTCCGCCTCGGGCACAACGATGTCGGGCTCGGCCGGAAGATCAGTCGAGGTCGGTGGTTCGTGCGTCGCCGCGGCGTCCTCGGCTGGACCAGGCATGGAGATGCAGGGTAGCAACATGCCGTCTGCCGCCATGAGGGCCTTCTGTATCATCGCCCGGATGTCCGGCGCCCGGCGACCCTCCGAGCACGCGGAACGAGGGCGTACCCGCGCGGGCTTCGTTGCGATCGTGGTAGCGATGTTCGCGATCGGGGCCGCCGTGCAGCTGGCCCGGCCCGACCAGGACGCCTCGACCCCGGCGACGGAGGGGGCGCCGCCCTTCGTCGCGAAGACCACTGACAGCGCCACCGTCAAGCTCGCCCGGTCGAAGATCAAGCACATCGTCTTCCTCGTGAAGGAGAACAGGACCTTCGACACCCTGTTCGGGACGTTCCCGGGTGCGAACGGCGCTACGCAGGGCACGCACTGCGACGGCACCACCGTGCAGCTGGCACGCGCCTCCGACTCCGTCAACGACCTCCCCCACTCCTTCGCCGACGGCATCGCGGTGATCGATGGCGGGAAGATGGACTGCTTCGCCGACGCCGGCTACGTCCAGTACGACGAGCAGGAGATCCCCAACTACTGGGCGTACGCGCGGCAGTTCGTGCTCGCCGACAACTTCTTCAGCTCCGAGTACGGACCGACCTGCGTCGAGCACTTCTTCAACTACGCTGCGCAGTCCGATCGCTTCGTCGACTGCGCGCGCCCCGGACAGTTCGGTCTGAAGCAGCGAGAGTTCTGCGACGACCCCTTCGAGCAAGCGTACTCGTTCCCCCACTTCACAAAGGACGAGCGGCAACAGGTCTCCCAGCTGGAGACCGAGGGACCGAACGGGGCGTCGGCGGTCAAGACGCACTACCGGATCCGGTTCCCGTGCTCGGATATCCGCGTGCTACCGGATCTCCTTCAGGCGAGAGGGATCAGCTGGAAAGAGTACCGAGGCAACATGCCGTGGGTGCAGCCGCTCCGCGAGATCCGTCACATCCGATTCTCTTCCATGTATCGCAACGTGGTTCCGGACACGCGGTTCGTGTCCGATATCCAGGCCGGCCGGCTTCCCCAAGTCTCGTGGCTCACACCGCCGGCACTCCTGTCGGATCATCCTCCGAACAGCATCTGCCGCGGCGAGAACTGGCTGGTCGAAACGCTCAACGCATTGATGCGCTCGAAGTACTGGAGCTCGACGGCCGTTGTGGTGACCTGGGATGACTTCGGCGGGTTCTTCGATCACGTCCCCCCGCCGCACCTCGACCTGTATGGACTTGGTCCCCGCGTGCCCGCGATCGTGATCTCGCCCTTCGCGAGGCGGGGGGTCATCGACCACGACCAGATGGACTTCGCTTCGGTCTTGAAGTTCATCGAGTCGGTCTTCAACCTGCCATCGCTGACCGATCGAGACGCGCAGGCCAACGACATGATGTCCGCCTTCAACTTCCGTGGCGCACCCCAGCCGCCGCTCATGCTGACCGAGAGGAGTTGCCCCTAGCAGCCCTTCTGGACGAGCGAGCCGTACCCGTCGGCCGCGAGCTGGCTCCCAACGGCGACCATCCCCTGATCACCGAGGAACATCAATCCCTGGACCCCTCCTCCGCTCGGCTCGATCGCGACGGCTTGGTTGACCCACGTGCTGCCGCTGCGTTTGAACGCGACGGGTTGGAGGATCCCGTCCTGATCCGCCGCCTGACCCGCGACCCCGACCAGACCGCCGGCCGCCGTGACCGCGGCGAGCCGAGCGGTCTCGCCGTCTCGTCCCGGAAGCGGGACCCGGGACCAGGTCTGGCCGTCCCAGTGGAGGATCAGGCTCCGCGTCGCGTCGCCGCGCCACGACCAGCCGACCGTCCAAACATCGTTGGGTCCCGCGGCTGCGACCCCCGACAGCAGGGCATCCGCGTCCGGACGGGGGACGTCCATGATCGTCCATCGCTGGCCGTCCCAGCGTTCGACGAAGGGTCGGAAGACCTCGTTCTCCACGGCCCATCCCACCGCCCACAGCGAACGCACTCCCGCGGCTGCGACGTCGCGGAATCCAGAGGCCATCGCAGCGGGCACCGGAGCAGGGACCGTGGTCCACGACGAACCGTCCGAGCGCTCGACGATCGGCACGTCGTAGGCCCCGGCGCCCGACGCTTTCCCGACCGCCCAGATCTCGCTCGGCGACACGGCGGCGACGCCCAGGAAGACGCTCCCCGGGAGGCTCCGGGCGCCGCGGAGCTCCGACCACGAGGTGCCGTCCCAATGGATCGAACTGGCACCGGCATAGGAAGATCCGACGGCCCAAACGTCGTTCGGACCGAGAGCACCCACGTCGCTGAGCTGAAGGGCATGGAACTTCTTCTCATCAGAGATGGCGGTGTTCCACGAAGAACCATCCCAATGCTGCGCCAAAGGGATCGGCTGACTGACGTCGAAATGCGTCCCGACGGCCCAAACATCGTCCGGGCCGGAACCCGCGACGGCAGCGAACAGGTTCCCATGGATGGCGCTGACCGCTGCGTCGGTCTCCAG
>DATAEV010000121.1:0-3619 GCA_036257875.1 Actinomycetota bacterium
ACGCCCGCGACCCCCGACGTGACCTCGATCAGCCGGAACGCCGGGATCGGGTCCGACTTGCCCTTCATCACCAGCGGTTCGAGCGGCTCGGCGGCGACGGCGTCGCGCACCAGGCGCATCGTGTCGCCGCCGAGCAGGACGGAGCCCGGATCCGCTGCCTGCTCGAGCCGCGCCGCGACGTTCACCGCGTCGCCGGTGACGAGCGTCTGGCCCTGCGGATCGCCCGCCACGACCTCGCCGGTGTTGACCCCGATCCGCGCGGCGAGCGAGACGCCGTGGTCCCGTTCCAGCTCCTTGTTCAGCGCGACGAGCGCTTCCCGCATCTCACCCGCGGCGCGCACGGCGCGGAGCGCGTCGTCCTCGTGCACGTTCGGGACGCCGAAGACCGCCATCACCGCGTCGCCGATGAACTTCTCCACGGTGCCGCCGTGGCGTTCGAGCGCGGCGCTCATCTCATCGAAATACCGCGACATCACGCGGCGGAGCGACTCGGGATCGAGCCGTTCGCCCATCGCGGTCGAGCCGGTCACGTCGCAGAAGACGACCGTGACGGTCCTGCGCGTCTCGTGCTGGGCCGCCAGGGACGCGAGCGGTGCGGCGCAGGCGGGGCAGAAAGCGAAGTCGTCAGGGCTCTCCCGCCCGCAGTTCGCGCAGGTCAGCACGGGCAGAGCCTAGCCTGGGGCGACAGTGCCGAACAGAGCCCGTCCAGGGCGAACGTCATCACAGGTCGGATATCGGCGCGATGTTGACATCGACTTCGGGAGCCGGGTATCGATCACAGCGCGATGAAAGAGCGCCGCGCGGTCCGTACGGATCGCGCGGCGCCCCTTCCAGCGAACCCCTATGGACAGGGGTTCGTGATCTGGCGTGCGAAGTTGTGGTAGCGCTTGTCGAACCCGTAGTTCGTGAGCTCGAGCGGCCCCCACGCAGCCTTCTCGCCGCCGAAGTTGCGGAGCTGGTTGGGCAGATCGTTGCTCATCGCCCATGCGCACGGGCCGATGTCAGCTAGGTGATACCAGGGATAGAACGCGGCTCCCGGCGGCGGGTTCGTGCAGCCCGCGCCGGTGTGGTGGTTGCAGATGCCGAAGGAATCCGGCTCCTCGATCCTCGGCAGATCCGTCTCGAAGCGAACGGTCCTGTACGTGCTCGCGAGGCCCGGCCCGGTCTTGGGTGAAGACAGGTACAGCGGCGTCGGGAAGTTGCTCGATCCGTTCGGCCAGTCCGGGTGATACGAGAAGCCGTCGAAGTCGAAGTCGCCGTTCCCGAACATGAGGCACCCCGGGATCACGGGACCCTGGAAGCAGTTCGCGTCGTCGGCGTCCCCGTTCGGGGTCTCGAAGTGTCCGATCTCGGTCGAGAACGACACGTTGTCGGTGTGTGCGCTCCAGGTCGTCCACGCCCTCGGCTGGCCGTTCGACGTCGGAGGAGCCGCGCTGTCGTACATCGGGTGGAACGCGTAGGGCGCACCCTGACACGTGAGGTTCACCGGGTCCCACAGGATGTGCCGGAACCCGTTCGTCGTGCTCGCCACCATCTTGCCGACCCGGCCCGTCGTCGTGTCGGCGATCTTCGCCTTGATGCCCGCCGACGTGTCCCTGAGGGTGACCCTCAGCTTGTCGCCCTGGTTCATCAGGAACGTGTCGGGCGTCGGGATGAAGCTGTTGGCCGTGATCGTGTCCGGCCCGGGCGGTCCGCCGGGTTGTCCGCTCATCGTCAGGAAGGCGAAATTCGCGGGCTCGACGCAGTTGGGGTTGAAGGCCGCGTTCGGCGGACTTCCCGGACCGTGGAGCGCCCCGAACTCGCCTTGGAGGCTGAAGATCGCGACCGCGGCGCACCAATGGATGCGATCGCACGAGACCTTCTGGATGAACGGGGGATACCCGGGCGGGTAGAGCTGGAGCTCCAGGAAGGCGGCTCCCACGTGGTCGGGCCGCGGCGGAACCTGGATGTTCGCGTCGGTCGTGCTGCAGTTCGGGTTCCCCTCGGGGTAGCTCTCGTCGTCGCAGAGCGTCATCCCGAACCACGGGGCGATCGCCAGTTGGAACTCGGACACGGGTCCGTTGAACGAAGAGCTGGGTGCGCCGGGCGGATCGACCGGCAAGGTGACCCTCCATTGCGCCTTCAACGATGACCCGCGCTCCTTCGAGAACCACCCGATGTCAGCCTCGTCGTGGCCGACGTACTGATCGTTGAGCTCGAAGCCGGTGTCGTGGTTCGCGGCGATCTCGAGGCATTGCAGGTGCTTCACGACCCGTTGCACTGGGCTCAACCCGTTGCAATCGAGAAGCCCCATGGCGTTGGGTTGCCATCCGGACGTCGCCGCGACGCCTTTCGGCACCGTACCGAGGAAGCCGATCGCGAGGGCGAGACCCGCGACGACGGCAAGCGATCTGCGCATATGCCAAACCCCTCCCGACGTGGCCCTGGACCCCCATCCTCCAGTCCGGGGCCACGAACGGACACGGTGGGGGATCGCGCGCCTTGCAGCCAATGGTCCGGCAGGCGGTTGGTTCCCGCAAATCGGAGGCGAGGGGCTCTATCCTCGGCGCCCAAGGTCTTCTGCCGAGGTCTCCTTGAGGAGCGACGTGACGAGGGTCGTGCTGATCACGGGCGGAGCCGGCGGGATCGGCCGCGCGACCGGCGAACGGTTCGCCGCCGCCGGCGACACCGTCGTCTACGCCGATCGATCCGCGGATGCTCTCGAAGGGCTCGGCTCCGACACGGTTGTGGCAGACGTGACGGTCGTCGCGGACTGCGAGCGGATGGTCGCCGAAACCGTCGAGCGCCACGGCCAACTGGACGTGCTCGTCAACTGCGCCGGCGTCTGGGTCGAGGGACCGACCGCCGAGATGACCGAGGAGGAGTGGGACCGAACGATCGACGTGAACCTCAAGGGCACGTTCTTCGCTTGCCGGTTCGCGATCCCGCACCTCGAGCGGACCGAGGGCTGCATCGTGAACCTCTCCTCTGACGCGGGTCTGGTCGGCACGGCCGAGACCGCGATCTACAACGCCTCGAAGGGAGGCGTCTCGCTGCTCACGCGCTCGCTCGGCCTCGAGCTGGCGCCCAGAGGCGTCCGGGTTAACGCGGTCTGCCCGAACGACGTCCAGACGCCGATGCTCGCGGGCCAAGCACGCGACTACGGCGGCGACGATCCGGAGGGGTACCTCGCCGCACTGCTCGCGAACTACCCGCAGAAGGGTCGCGCCCGGTTCATCCTTCCGGAGGAGATCGCGGCGCTGGTCGTCTACCTCGCCTCGCCCGAGGCGGCCCCCATCACGGGCGCGTGCATCCCGATCGACTTCGGCAGCACCGCCGGCTACTGACGGCGCCCACGCCAGGCGCCGAAGAGCTAGGGTCACCCCTGATGGACGAGATCCATGTCTGCGACCCGCCGATGGAGCAGCGGCCGGCCTCGGCGCCGACCGAGTGGCAGTGCCCGGACTGCTCCACCTGGTGGGACCTCCAGCCCAGCGTTCCTCCGGAACTGGCCCCGACGTACGACTTCCTGACGCACCAGGGGATCGTGCCCGCGAAGTGGGTGCGCAGGGACAGCTGAGTCTGCGGCAGACGGCCACGACCCAGTCGTGGGTTCGGCCACGGTGGCGACCGCTCAGCG
>DATAEV010000138.1:0-9374 GCA_036257875.1 Actinomycetota bacterium
TGGCGTCGTCGTACATCATCACCGTGTCGAGGGCCAGCCCGTCGGGCTCGGCAGAGACGGAGATCCCCGCGCCCTCGAGCGCATCCAGGCTCGTCACGCCGGTCGTCAGGCCCGCAGCACCCAGGACGTCGCCGAACGTACCGAGGAGCTGACCGGTGTTGACGAAGGCGATGCCGAGCCGCGATTGCGGGAGCGCGCCGCTGACGCGCTGGAAGGCAGGGTCGTCCGCGATCGCGGACCCACCATGCGCCGTGTCGATGACCGCCGAGACCGCTCCCTCGTCCGATCCCAGGACGACCACGCCGTCGACGATCGTGAACGACGGATGTTCGGGCGACGCCGAGACGGTGATCTCGACGCCGTCGTGATCGGAGACGTGGAAGCTGGCGCCCTGGCTCTCGAGCCCGGCTCGGAACTTCTGCAACGAGGCGGAGGCGGCGTCCTCGTCATCCGTCGCGATCAGGGCGGCGTAGGACGTCTCCTGCGCGCTCTTCACGTCCACGTAGAGGCCGACCTCCGACCCCACCCACCGGACGTCGTCGTGGGTCATCCCGACATCCCGGAGCAGGTCGTCGAGGGTCTCGTTCAGCCGTTGCTGTATCCCGTCCTGGCCCGCGAGAGCGGGGAACTTCGACGCCATGCGGAGGAGGTTCATCTTCTGGCTGGCGGCCGGATCGAGGTTCGCCGTCACGACGACGTCGGCGCTCGCGGGGATCTTGTCCAAGATCGCTTCGCCGCTGCCGCGTAGCAGCATGAATCCCGCGGCACCGGCGGCGCCGGCCAGCACCAGAACCGTGGCGAGGGCGATGCCTGCGATCTTGAGCCCGCGACGGGGCGCGGCGGACGGGGCCTCGCCTCCCTCGGTCACCTCCGCCATGCCGATCGGCAGGGCGCCCTCCGGGGGGGGAGCGAAGGACGAACCGGCTCGCGGCGGCGGGTCGAGGCTCCAGGTGTCGCCAGGTTGTGCATCCTCGGGGGGGCCGGTCACATCGTTCTTCGGGGGGTGGTCGCTCACGGTGAGGGGTTCCTTCCGTTGGCTTCGGCCGTTGGCGTTCGGCGGTTGGCGTTCGGTCGCGCCGAGGTATCGACCGCGCGCGACCGCAAGCGTAGTGGCCATCGGTTCCCTCCGCGAGGAACCGGCGGGCTAGGCCTCGAGCACCTCACGGCGGAGGGTGCACGCCTCCAGCCGTTCGGGGAACGGCACCACGCCGATGCCCGGACCGTCGGGGACCCGCATCGTGCCATCGCCGTCGAGCACGAACGGCTCGGTCAGGTCCTCCGGGAAGTACCGGGCCGAGGCACTCGTGTCGTTGGGCAGGGTGAACCCCGGCATCGCGGCGAGCGCGAGATTGGTGGCCCGGCCGATCCCGGTTTCGAGCATCCCGCCGCACCACACCGGGACGCCGGCGCGGAGGCAGACGTCATGGACCGCGCGCGCCTCGAGCACCCCGCCGACGCGGCCTTGCTTGACGTTGACGATGCGACACGCGCCGAGATCGAGGGCGGCGGCGGCATCGGCCGCCGACCGGATCGACTCGTCCAAGCACAGATCCGTGCGGATCTGCGCCTGGAGCTTCGCGTGCTGGACGAGGTCCTCGTGATGGAGCGGCTGTTCGATCATCAACAGGTCGAGGTCGTCGAGCGCGCGGAAGAGGTCGAGGTCCCCGAGGGTGTAGGCGGCGTTCGCATCGACCGACAGGAGGATGTCCGGATGGTCGGCTCGGATCAGCGCCACCCGGTCGAGGTCCACCCCGGGCGCGATCTTGAGCTTGATCCGCCGGTAGCCGTCGGCGAGGTACGCGTCCACCTGGGCGCGCAGCTCGTCGGCGGTCTCGGTGATGCCGACCGACACTCCGCAGACGACGCTCTCCCTGGGCGCTCCCAGGTACGAGGCGAGCGACTCGCCGCGTCGTCGCAGCTCGGCGTCCAGCACCGCGTTCACGAGGGTCGCCTTCGCCATCGGGTTGCCTCGGACGAAGCCGAAGACATCGTGCAGCGACTCCGCCGACACCTCCGGCTCGTGGAGCAGGGTGGGCCCCAGGAACGTCTGGATCGCATCCCAGGCGCTCTGGTTCCACTCCGAGCTGAAGTCGGGTTCGATGTCGGCGACGCATTCGCCCCATCCCTCGGCGTCGTCGGTCTCGACACGGACGACGATGCATTCCTTGCGCGTCGCGATCCCGAACGACGTTCGGAACGGCCGCACGAGCGGCAGCCCGACTAACCAGAGCTCGATGCGACGGACCCTGGTCATCCCGCCGCATCCTCTTTCGCGAAGAGGTAGCAGGAGCGGTCGCGATCGAACGCCACCCCGATCTCGCCGCGCGCCATCGCCCGCTCGACACGCGCCGCCACGTCGTCGCGCCATCGGCGCGCCTCCTCCGGATCGCGCGTTCGCAGATCCTGATGATCGACCGGGATCGCGATCTTCGTGCTCGGCCCGGTGATCGATCGTGGGCCCGGCTCGCGGACGAGGTCCCAGCGAACCATGAGCCGATCGCTCCGCTCTCCCACGTTGAGGTCGTCCGTCATCGCGCCGTAGTAGTCGCGCGCGAATCCGTCGACCACGGCACCGAGCTTCCCGAGGTTGAGCCACGCGTTGCGCGCGAGGAGCGGGTCGAACGTCCACCGCACCACTTGGATCTGTTGCTCCAACGCCTGGGCGCGCTGCGCGAGCTTCAACGCGTACCCCACGCCCCGGTGGCGGCGGTCCGGCACCGCCGCGAGCATGTGCGAGTGGACGTGGAGCCCATCTTCGTTCACCCCCGCCCAGCCGAGGACGAACCCGATCAGATCGGAGCCGTCGAACGCCCCCCAGCACACGTTGCCGCTCGCCGCCAAGGCGCGGATCACCTCACGATCGATCCGCTGACCACCCCAGGTCGCCTGGATCACCCCATTGATCAGATCGGCGTCATCGACGCCGGGAAGCGACCGGAGCTCGACGCCCGCGCCACGTGCCGCGCCGCGGGCGAGCTCCCAGGCGTCCGTCATGGCGGCGAGCGTAGCAACGCGGAGACCCGCGCCGATGGCGCGGGTCTCCACGAGAACCTGTGGCTTCGGTGGCGGCTATCCGCCGGCTGGAGGGGGAAGCTCTTGCCACTCGACATCGTCGAGGTCGCTACCCTGCTTCCGCTTCCAGAACGTGATCGCGGCCCCGATCGCCGCGAGGATCGCCGTCACCTTGAGGAGCTTCCGGAAGAAGCCCTTCTTCTTCTTGCCCGTTCCTTCGCTGTCGTCGCCCAAGGGAACCCTCCTCGTCGTGAGCCTGGATGACTCGAACCACCGACCCGTACCCGATCACGGCTCTCCGAAGGGTAGCCGCTCCCCTCAGCATTCGGGAAGGGCCTGCTCAAGGGCGTTTCGCAGACGAACCTGCGTAGCGTTCTCGGCCTGCGATCGTGGGCCTGGATGGACTTGAACCATCGACCTCTTCCTTATCAGGGAGAGACCGCCGACTCCGCGACCTGCAGGAACAGAAGAGTACATGGTCCGAGCACTGCGCAAGTCCGCGGAACCCGCTGGTCAAGGCTTCCCCCAGGGGACGCCGCTACACGATTGCTACCTGACGGTTCAGCCCTACCTGTCGATGAAGACGCCGCGCCGCTAGCTCTCGGCTGGCGGGATGTTCTGGTTCATCCGGAACAGGTTCGTCGGGTCGTAGCGACGCTTGATCTCACGAAGCCGATCCCACGTGTCGCCCGGGTACGCCTGGCGGACGCGCTCCGGCCCCTCGTCTCCGAGGAAGTTCACGTACCCGGTCGTGTCGTCTCTGTGGAGACGGGCCACCAGCCCGGCGACCCAATCCCGAGCCGCCGGCCTATCTTCCTCATTTCCGAACATCGTCGCGACGTTCACCATGATGGCGCGAGAACGATGCGCGAATGCCGTCGCATCCTTGGGGACATTCGCCATCGCGCCACCCAGTGTTCGGAGCTGCACGGCACGCAGCTGTCCGACCGGTTCTTCGAGGCGCTCCAGGATCGCGCTGCAGTCCGACGAAGCGATCTCGTCGACGAACCCCGTGTGCACGTGCGCGATCACCTTGGGTCCTTCTGGCTCAGGCGAGTACATCTCGGCATAGGTCATCGGACGGACCATGTCGGCCAGCGGTGTCGCGAGCGATCGGAATGGAGCCAACACTTGCTCGCCGGCCTCGACGTCGCCCGCGTAGCACAGGAACGCCATCACGATCGGCGAGCCGTGGAGCTCCTCGGGGATGAAGGGCATCGGCGGAGCGGTCATGACGTTCGCGATCGTCGACAGCGGCTGTGGTGCGCTGGCGGCCAGCTCCATGAACCCTTCGACGACGTCCGACGCCGCCGGGAGGAAGAGCATGCCGCCCACGATCCTGTGCACGGGATGCAGCCGGTATCGGAACCGCGAGACGACGCCGAAGTTGCCACCCCCGCCGCGGATCGCCCAGAACAGGTCCGGGTGCGATTCGGCATCGACGGTGACGATCTCGCCATCGGCCGTCACCACGTCCGCACCCAGCAGGTCGTCGACCGTGAGTCCGTGCTTGCGAACGAGGAAGCCGACCCCTCCGCCGAGCGTGATGCCGCTGATCCCAACGGAGCCCGTGTCGCCGAAGCCCGTCGCGAGTCCCTCCGCAGCGGCTGCCGACGTGTACTCCGCCGCCGTGAGGCCGGCTCCGGCCTCGGCCGTCCGAGCGCCGGCATCGATCTCGAGCGCGTTCAGGCCGCGGAGATCCAGGACGATCCCACCATCGGACGAGGATTTGCCGGTGATGCTGTGGCCACCGGCGCGGACGGCGAGCGCAACGTCCGGATCGCCCGCGATCTCGATCACCCGACGGATGTCGTCGTCGTTCGCTACCTGCGCGATGGCGGCGGGTCGCTTGTCGATCCCTCCGTAGAAGACCTCGCGCGCTGGGTCGTAGTCGTCATCCGCGGGTCCGATAACTCGCCCCTCGAGCGAGCGCTGCAACGTGTCGATCGTGGCCGTCGGAGTTGACATGGATCCTCCCCTCGGAACGTCCCCGTTCCAACCTAGGTCAGCACCTGGTTATGCCGGCGCCCTCACGTGCTGCACCTTCTCGGGATTGACGACCGCGCGGATGGCAACGATCGGGTCCCCTGCCATCTCGAGCGCGACCGAGCTCACCACCCATCTCCACCCCGATCCGATCTCCACCCCAAGACGAGGCGACACAGCGACCTGTGACAGGCTCAGTCGAGGCGACCGTTCGATGGCATCACCTTTCGGCGGGGAAGACCGACGGACGCTAGCGCGACTGCCCCGAGAGACGCTCCGTTGCCAGGACCACGCCATACAAGACGACGATCGTGACGGCCGCCACGAGCCAGTGGACGAGCGTGGCCCCGATCGCGCTCGGGCCGCCCCAGGATCGCTCGAGCTCCTCGCGAGATGCGCCCGCCGCCCAGAACGGGTAGTAGATCGCCCGAGCAAGGGCGAACACGGAGACGATGGCTGCGACGGTCGCGACCAGGGCGAGGAGCAGGTCGGTCACGGTCCAGACGACCCCCGAACGACGCCGCCTGCTGCGATCGGGACGCACCAGCGCCATTATCCAACGCGGTACGGCGACGAGGGCTCGCACGACCCTCGACCCCGCCTCGACGAACGAGCCGTGTTCCGTCAACGCGATCGACCCTACCCGACGTTGCTGTGATGCCGACTCAGAGCTCGAGGCCGTGGAGGCCGTTGCTCCCGAGGATCAGCGAGATCTCCCCGCCGTGATGCACGTCGTGCTCCATCACGTGCCAGACGACCCACGCGCGGCTGAACGTCCGTGTTCCCGAGGGGCGTGTGCGGGAGAACTCGGTGGCCAGGTCCTCCGTCGTCCACCGGCGCAGACACCCCTCGATCATCGCCCAGGTCCGCTCGAGGGCGTCGACGAGCTCAGGCGCGCTGCGGGGGTGGTCCTCGTCGTCCTCCCACCCGGCGTCTTCCAGGGGGAGATCGGGAACCGTCGTACTGGCGACGCGGAACAGCTCGCGGAGCGCGGGGTCGCCTTCGCCGAGGACGTCCTGGAACCAGTGGCTGCGACTCCCGGCGACATGGCTCGCGAGCTGCCAGATGGACCACGCGTCCGCGATCGGCCTCAGCCCGAGCTGTTCGGGCGTCAGATCACGGATCGCGTCGACGATCAGGCGTTCGTGGTTCGCCCAGCCGTCGTAGAAGGTGCGCAGTTCCGATGGGACCGCTGACATGGGCGAATCGTACGGCGATCGTTCCGCTCCCTCGGCGTGAGGCCAAGGGTTCATCGACTGGGCCCCTGCGACAAGGGAAGAGACGGGCTCCCTTTACGGAGGTCCCGCTACTCGATCCCTGAAGGCGACGCCTCGACCTAAGCCGCCTCGCCTCGATCGGTCGAACCGGGATGGTGCGGATGCCACGAAGCAGAGATAGCCGGGGTACGTGAATCTCCGCTGGTAGGGGCGCAGCTACATATCTGCAAGCCAAACTTAGCGATGCTCCGTGACGTTGATGATGGCTCCGTTCGGATCACGCACGAAGAAGCGTCTGAGTCCCCACTCCTCATCTGTCGGTGGGTAGACGATTTCGGCGCCAGCCGCGACCGCTCGTCGGTGAACGTCGTCCACATCGTCCACCTCAATCGAGATGTCGGGGTGAATCTGCGCCTTGATGTCCAGCGCCATAACGCTGAGCTGCACCTCGCGCCGATCGGTCCCGAAGAACAAGATCCAGTCGAGGCCATCTGCTTCCTCGAGACCCATGACGCCCGTATAGAAGGATCGACTCTCGTCAAAGCGCTCAGACAGGATGTTGGGCTTGATCCGCTTGACTGCCACGCGGTGAGTCTACGGTTGATGCTCCGTCTACCGACTTACGAGAAGCTGCGACGAGGCGACCTCTGGGTGCGGGTGCGGGAGAAGGGCCTCCGTGGAAAGGGGAAGTCATGCTAGCCCGGGTCCCGCGAGCCGCGATGAGTCCTGCGGCGTCCGGCGGTCGTACTGTCGAACCCGTTACCGAGGAGGACTTCTGATGCGCACTGTGACCTATTCGATGGGCGTCTCGCTTGACGGCTACATCGTCGGGCCGGACGGCGACTTCGACTGGACGGCGCCCGACGAGGAGGTCTTTCGCTTCTGGATCGACGAGATACGAGGGGTCGGCGTGCACCTGTTGGGACGACGGCTGTACGAGACGATGCTGTACTGGGAGACCGCCGACCAGGATCCGTCGCTCGACGACTCGGAGCTCGAGTGGGCCGCGATCTGGAAGCCGCTCTCAAAGGTGGTGTTCTCCACCACGCTGTCGGCGGTGCAGGGCCATGCCCGCCTGGCCTCCGGCGGCCTTGCGGAGGAGATCGAGCGGTTGCGAGCCGAGCCGGGAGCGGGCGACATCGCGATCGGCGGCGCGGCTCTCGCAGCCGAGGCGGCCGCGTTGGGTCTGATCGACGAGTACCGGGCCATGGTCTACCCGGTGCTGGTTGGCGGTGGCATCCCGTTCTTCCCCCAGCGCGAGCGCCGCGTGGATCTCGAACTCATCGAGAGCCGCACCTTCAGCTCGAGGGTCGTCTACCTCCGCTACCGCGTGGCGCGCTAGCCCTAGGCGCACGGATCGGAGCAGAGGGCTCTCGCTTATGTCAACAGAATTCTCGTTCGACACACCTCCAGGAGGATGGGAGCCTGCGCGCATGCGGATTCCCCCTCTCGGTCCTCGAGGCGAGGGATGGACCATCATCCAAGTGGCACTCATGTTCGCGATCATCGTGGCCGGGTGGCGGGCCCAGCGTGGCCGATGGACGCCTCGTCGTTGCGCCGCGGCGCGGGGATCCTAATCGCGATCGGGGGCGTGGCCATGTTGGCCGGCGGCATGGTCGGGCTCCGTCACTCCTTGACTCCGTTCCCGAGGCCCCTGGAACGCGCACGGCTGCAGGTGGGCGGCGCCTACCGACTCGTGAGCCATCCGATCTACGGCGGGTTGATCCTCATCGCCCTCGGGTGGTCTCTGAACTCCTCACCGCTGGCGCTGGTGCTGACCGTCACTCTTGCGCTCGTGCTCGAAGCAAAGTCACGGCTCGAGGAGTCCATGCTCGCGCTCCGCTTTCCCGAGTACGGGGCGTACCGACACCGCGTCCGGTGGCGGTTCGTTCCCGGCGTTCACTGACGGGACGCACCGCGAACGACGGGCTTCATCGATAACGCGAAGCCAGGGTCGTCACCCGCGTGTGCGCGATCATCTGGAGCCACGCCACGGCACCTCCTGCCACTCAAGCTGGCGGCGCTTCCTCTACACGCCCGCTACTCGCTATGGCAGGTCGTTCCGCCAGCCTCCCGGTGGGTAGTGCTCGACCTGGCTCCCTCCCCCGGTAGACGGCCCGGCCGACTACCCAGTACCGGTGGGCCTGGATGGACTTGAACCATCGACCTCTTCCTTATCAGGGAAGCGCTCTAACCGAGCTGAGCTACAGGCCCGTGCAGTCAGATATCGAAGAACGCGAAGACCTCCTCGAGCGTAGCCAGGCTTCCAGTACGCGTCAAACGAAACCGTCAGCCCCGGTGACGCTCGGAGAGCGTGACCTCGACGCCACCGACGATGTCACTGATCAGGTTGTAGAGGAGCGCGATGAACACCGACAGCGCCGTCCACACGAGCGCGAACACGCATCCGACGAAGAACAGCCAGGTGAAGATCTTCGTTCCGTCGATGATGGCCGGCGTGCATCGGTACGTGCCCTGATCCGGCTTCACGAGGCACCCGATCCACTGCGCCATCGTTTCGGTGACGCCTGCGGCCTGGAGCACCAGGAAGATGATCAGCAGCGCGAGCCAGAACACGAGCATCATGCAGAACGAGAACAGGAGCGAATATCGGAACACCGAGACCAGGCCGAAGCGCCTGATCGTGACCTTGGTCCGCCGTGGCTCCCCGAAGGTGTGCGAACGCTCAGCCCGGCGTGGCCGGACCGAGCCGCCCAGCTCCACGTCGATGACGGGAGCGTCGGGGGTTGTCGTCTGCGGGAAGGGATCTTCAGCCGTCGTAGTCATCCTCGCACCGGGGAAGGTTCTAAGGGTACGCCGACCCGAGGGCAAGCACCCGGAAGCCCAGGATCAAGTTCGGAACGGGCCTTGGCCCGCGAACAGGAACCGCACGTTGGCAACCGCCGCGACCGCCAGCAGGACCGGGGCGACCACCCAGGAGGCCTGCTCGACATCGCTGAGCAGCAGCAAGCCACCCACCCCGATGCCGGCGCCTCCGAGGGCGAGCATCGCGTCGAGGACCCGGTGAGGGAGCCGGGTCCGGAGCGGGAACGCGGCCAGCAGCAGCAGTGCGGCGGCCGCGAGGAGGCACGACCAGCCAGCCACCGGGTCCATCGGGCGAGGATACGGGTCGCGGTCAAGCGGCCGTGGGTCGGTGCC
>DATAEV010000141.1:0-21936 GCA_036257875.1 Actinomycetota bacterium
CCGACTCCCACAGCTCCCATCCGGGCACCTGGTCGTCGAAGATCTCTGACTGCGCCTCCGGGTCGACGATCGTGTCGAAGACCACCTCCGGCGGCGCATCGATCAGCCGTTCAAGCGTGAGGTCGTACCTCATCGCGAGCCTCCCTTCCTCTTGTCGATGACCGCCTCGAGCCGGTCGAGCCGCCGCTCCCACTGGTATCGGTGGCGCTCGATCCACGCGGTCGCATCATCTAGCTGCGCCGGCCCCAGCCGGCACTCGCGCGTTCGTCCCCTCTTCTCCGAAGTCACGAGGTCCGCCTCCTCAAGGATGCGTACGTGCTTCAACGCGCCGGGGAGCGAGATCCTCGCCTGCGCGGCGAGCTCGCTCGCCGTGGCAGGACCGAGCGACAGACGCTCGAGCATTGCGCGGCGTGTCGGGTCGGAAAGCGCCGAGAACGTTCGATCCAGCGTCGAAAAGTGAACCATTCGGTTCACTATACGCCTGCAGAGAGTCCATGTCTACTCGAGCGCCTTCGGCCGAGAAGGCATCCAACCGAGTTGGATCAGGCCTGTCGCGTCATAGCTGTCGAAAGCAGGAGTCAAACGGTGGGCGGTGCAGACGAAGCCGCAAGCGATTGCGGGTCGTGGATCATCCAAACTTCCGGTCCTGGGCTGACCGGAGCCTCGCTTGCCGCGGGAGCGTCGTCCGCCCACACTGACAGCCGATGGCTAGCCCCACTCGCTACGCGAAGAGCGGTGACGTCCATATCGCCTACCGGACCCTCGGCTCGGGTGGGGTGGACGTCGTCGTGGCCGAGCAGTGGTTCAGCAACGTCGAGATCGAGCGCGAGGTCAGACCGCTCGCGCGGTTCAACGATCGTCTGTCCGCATTCGCGCGCGTGATCCGCTTCGACAAGCGCGGCGTCGGCTTGTCGGATCCCGTGCCGGCGACGGCGCTTCCGACGCTCGAAGAGTGGATGGACGACCTGAGGGCCGTGCTCGACGACGTCGGGAGCGAGAAGGCAGCCATCGTGACCGCGATGGCCGGTGGGTTCATGGCGTGCGTCTTCGCGGCGACCTACCCGCACCGCGTGCACGCTCTCGTCCTTGTCGACGGGTTCGCACGACTAACGCGCGCTGATGACTATCCATGGGGACTCACCGCAGGCGAGTCGCGAGACATCATCGAGGCGTTCGGGTCGACGTGGGGCACGGGGATGATGATCGACCTGTTCGACCCGGAGGACGCAGATGACGTCGCGCTCCGTGAGTCTTGGGGACGCTACGAGCGACATTCCGTCAGTCCCGGAACCGCAGCCTCGATGGTTGACATGATCAATGCGACGGACATCCGTGGGATCCTGCCGGCCATCCAGGTCCCCACGCTCGTGGTCGCTCGGGAGGATTCGCCCGTCGAGTCAGGACACGGCCGCTACCTGGCTGAGCACATCGCGGGCGCAACGTACGTCGAGCTGCCGGGGCGAGGCAGTCTGCTGTGGTCGGGCGACCAGGATGCCTTGCTGCGCGAGATCGAGCACTTCGTCACGGGATCCCGCCCGGCTCCGCAACATGACCGCGTGCTCGCGACCGTGCTCTTCACCGACATCGTCGGCTCGACCGACCGCGCGGCCGAGATCGGAGACGCCAGATGGCGAGAGCTCTTGGCCGAGCACGACCAGCTCGTCCGTCGAGCGCTCGACCGCTTCGAGGGACGGGAGGTCAAGACGACGGGCGACGGATTCCTCGCGACCTTCGACGGGCCCGCCCGCGCGATCCGATGCGCAGAGGCGATCCACGGATCCCTCCGCGCGATCGACGTCGACGTGCGAGCCGGCCTGCATACGGGCGAGATCGACCTCGTCGACGGAGAAGTCGGGGGCATCGCGGTCCACCTCGGCGCGCGCGTCATGGCCGAGGCCGACGCTGGCGAGACCGTGGTGTCCTCCACGGTGAAGGACCTCGTCGTGGGATCGGAGATCGCGTTCGAGGACCGCGGCGAGCACGATCTGAAGGGCGTCCCCGGAACCTGGCGGCTCTTCGCCGTTGCACGTTCCGTCCGAGTCTGAGATCTCAGAGGCCCCAGTATCGAAAACGCTCCATGGCCGGTCGGTGATTCGTTCGCGGTGTGTCTCAAAACCCCTGACCACGGGAAACGACACCCTCTCGCGTGAGGACCCACAGGTTAAGCGAGGTAGTACCCACAGCAGGTCAGAGTCGGTTTCCGCCGGCCGCCGGGGCGCCAGGCACGGAAAGGCGAAGTCCTAGCCACTAGCTGGACGCGACACGCAGATACGCTCCGAGGATGACGACGTACCCGGAGAACTTCGTCCCCGATGTCCGCCGGCTGCGACGTTGGCCCACCCTCCACGACAGCCTTTGGCGGAGCCCGGATCTCGTGAACCTCACATACTCTGAGCTGGCGCGGTCGGTGCAGGCATCCATCGGACCCGCGCCCCGCAGGGTGCTCTACGTCGGGCCGGGGCTCGGTCACATCGCCCTGGAGTTGGCTCGCTCCGGCCACGACGTTACGGGCGTGGACGTCGACGAGGAGGTCATCTCCGTCGCAAGACGCGCCGCGGAAACCGATCCATTCCTCGATACCAGAGGATCGCTCTCATACGAAGTCGCGGAGTTCCCGGGTGAGTTCGGCGGCAAAGGCCCTTACGACAGGGTGCTGTTCTCCAGGGTTCTCCACCACATCACGGATCCATCGGCGGCAGTCGCGAAGGCTGATGAACTACTCGGGCGGGATGGGACGATCGTGTGTTTCGAATTCGCGCATGACCGGCTCGGCCGGACGGGGGCGCGATGGATGGCAGCATCCATCATGTGGTTGGCGGGCGCCGGGTGGTGGACTGGGCCTCCGACTGGGTCGCTCGAGGATGAGACTGAGCGAACGCTTCGTGATTGGCAAGCTGACCACGAAGGCGAGGGGTTGAACTCGTTCCAGGCGATGATCGCACCGCTGCGAAGCGCGTTCTCGTTGCAACGACTCACTTGGCATCCGTACCTGTTCTGGGACCTGGCAGCCGAGATGCGCGTGCCAGCGGAGCAAGAGGCGGATGTGGCGGTGGGCCTGCGCGATCAGGAAGCCGCGTTGCTCGCTCAAGGGCGACTTCAGGGCGTGCTCTTCTCAACGACGGGCCAGAGGCGAACAGCCGTGTGAACGGCCCGTGCGAGCGGGCCACGGTCGAGGCTCATGCCGTCCCTCCGATGGAGAGCGAGGGCCTGTCCGGCTGCGGCACGTTTCAGCCGCGCGAGGAGACCAACGGCGACGACGTGAGCCGGGACATCGTCGCCGGCTCGACGTAGATCACCTCCGCCCTGCTTGACCCTGCTTCGAGCGCCGCCCGCGCCCGCCCGTACATCTCGTCGCGTCCGCGCATGAGTGCCTCCTCAGGCTCCTCAGGGTCGTAGGCACCCACGAGCGCCCAGTGGTCCCGCAGCTCCTTCACCGACGCCGCGTGCGTCCGTAGCTCGAACCCGCGGCGATCATCGAGGACGAACACGCCTCGGTCGAGGACGGTCGCCACCGCCGCGTCAGCCTGGCGAAGATCGTCCTCGTAGTCGAACACCGGATCCCGTTCGGCGAAGGACAGCCGTCCGTTCGACCACACCTCGACGAACGGCGGGGCATGGACGGATGGATGGATCTCGATCAAGGTGCCGGCCGGCTTCAACAACCGGTGGATCTCCTCCAGGGCATGGACCATGCCCTCGTGCTCCATTCAGCAGAGCGACCAGGACAGGAGCGCGACGTCGAAGATGTCGGTTTCGGCGCCTGCCGCGAAGTCCTCGAAGTTCACGTGGCGGAACTCGACCGGAAGCTTCATCTCGCGCAGCCGCTCCTTCGCCCTGGCGATCGAATCCTCGAACGGTTCGATCGCCGTCACGTGAGCTGCGCGGTTCGCGTACCGCCACGTGAGGCGGCCGTCGCCGCATCCGATCTCGAGGACCTCGGTGCCGTCGAGATCGACGAGGTCGAACAGCGCGGCGGTCTCGTTCCCTTCAGGGTCGGTCCGGATCGCCATCTCACGCCTCCTTCTAAGCAGGCACTCCTGCTCGATCCTCAGACACGCGCCGGAACGACGCGTAGAGGAATCTCTGCTCCACCCCTCGAGGCGTCAGGTGGACATGGCGCTCGGAGTCGACGAGCTCGAACCGAGGCCCACATCGCTCAGCGAGTCCTGACGCGTCGTACCGCCGCACCGGCAGGCCGCTGCACCTCTCCGGACCGTTAGGAGCGAACGTGGCAACGATCGCGATGCCGCCGGGTGCGACCGCCCGCTCACAGAGCGAGACGTAGCGCTCCTGGTCGAACGCATCGGTGAGGAAGTGGAACACGGCCCGGTCGTGCCAGATGTCGAACCTCCCCACGTCTTCGATGGCGGTCACGTCTCCGACGATCCACTCGACCTGACCCGCCCTCGAGCCGAGGCGCTCGGAGGAGGCGTTGAGTGCACGCTCGGAGATGTCCAAGACCGCGATGCGCAGACCCAGCTCCAGGGCTTCGTCGACGAGCGTCGAGGCGCCGGCGCCAACGTCGAGGAGGCTCCGCGCCCCAGCATCGGCGGCTTGGCGAACGCGCCGGATCGAGATCGTCGGTGTGCGCTCATACCAGCTGACCTCGCGCGGCGACCGACGCTCGTAGATCCGGTCCCAATGCTCGGTCCTGTCCATGGGCGTCAGTCTAGGACCCTCTTCGTCCCTGTCAGCAGGATGATCGCCCCGGAGCCAGGCAGGATCAGGTCGATCGAAGGGAGTCCAACGCCAGCGTGACGGCCTGATCGACTGTCAGCTTCCGACCGTCCTCCGTCGCCGCGGCAGCTTCTTCGTCGTCGATCGACGAGCTCACCATCTCGCGCGTCTGGTCGTTCATCAGGACCACCCACCGCTCGGCGTTGCCCTCCCCGATCTCGAGCTCCTCGAAACCGGCGTCGGCGCAGGAGAGGAGGCGGATCGTCGCCGCAACTTCCCCCTTCAGGGCGAGTGCGCGCGCGAATCGGCACACGAGGATGAGCGTCCAGTACCGGTTCACGATTCCCTTCCGGCCCCGCTCTATCCGATGGGCCTCCGCAAGCAAGGGGATCGCGGGCTCGACACGGCCTTCGTCGAGGTCGTACTGAGCCAGCACAGCAAGGGACTTCGCTTCGATGAACGTCTCGCCTCTCTCCCGGGCTCGGCGCAGGTTCTCTTGGTGGATCTCTCGCGCGCGCGGCACATCGCCCAGCGACTCGTACACCCAGGCGAGGCGCGGGTTCACCTGCATCTCCCAGTGCTCGTCGCCTAGCTCGCGGAAGCCCCGGGCGCTCTCCTCGAGGAGCGGCTTCGCCTCGGCGAACCGGTCTTCCAGAACGAAGAGAAGCCCGAGCCCTATCTGCACGTAGGCCACGCCCCAGTCGTTCCTGAGCGCACGATGGAGCGCGAGCGCCTCCTCGCCCCACGCGCGTGAGGCGGCATCGTCGCCAGCGTCTCCCGCGAGATCGGATGCTCCGGTGAGCGCGTTCGCACGCGCGATCGTCGGGCGTGGATCGTGTTGAAGCGCTCTCGCGATGCGATCCAGCCCCTCCTTGAGTGGGCCTCGAAGCGACCAGACCCACCAGAAGGCCGCGCACAACCGCAGCACGAGCGGGTACTCGCCCGATGCCTCGAAGTGCCCGAGAGCAAGCCGGACGTTGTCGAGCTCAGCCTCGAGTCCATCGAGCCAGCTATCCTCCTCTTGCCGCAGGTGCGGCTCGGCCTCCTCGGCGAGCTCGAGGAAGTACTCAGCGTGCCGGCCCCGGACCTCGTCGGATTCACCGCTCGCAACGAGCCGGTCGAGCGCGAACTCGCGGATCGTCTCGTACATCCAGTACCGGTCGTCGGTGCGGCGGACGAGGCTCTTCTCGACAAGGGATCCGAGCGTGTCGACGTCGGCGTCGACCAGCTGCTCGGCGCTCTCCAGCGTGCAGCCGCCTGCGAAGACAGCTAGGCGAGCGAACAGGCGCTGTTCCTCGGGGTCGAGCAGTTCGTGCGACCACTCGATCGTCGAGCGGAGCGTCCGCTGGCGCGGATCTGCATCCCTGCCGCCCTTCAGTAGGTCGAGGCGCTGCGACAACCGCTCGAGGATCTGCGCCGGCGCGAGCGCTTTCGCACGCGCCGCAGCGAGCTCGATAGCGAGCGGCATGTCGTCGAGCGCTCGACAGAGTGCACCGACGGCGTCGTCGACCCGCTCGAGGCTGGCACGGGTGAGGAACAGAGCGACGGCATCGACTTGGAGAGCGGCTCGACCGCGTACTCGACCTCCCCGCGGACGCGAAGTCGCTCCCTACTCGTCACTAGGATGCGGAGGTTTGGGCAAGTCTCGACGAGGTCGGCGAGCTCCGGCGCCGCGTCGATCACCCGCTCGAGGTTGTCGAGGACGAGGAGCATCTCCCGCTCGCCGACGTAGTCGGCGAGGCCATCGGACGTGCCCAGGGTCTTTGCGATCTCCGCGTTGACGAGGGCGGGGTCGCGGACCGGTGCGAGCTCGACCCAGAACGTGCCCGCCTTGTGGTCGCCGAGGAGTTCCGCGGCGGCCTCAAGCGAAAGCCGCGACTTGCCAGAGCCGCCCGGGCCTGTGAGCGTGACGAGCCGCGCGCCGTCCCGCAGCAGCGCCACGACCTCGGCGACCTCGCGTCCGCGCCCGATGAACGAGCTCGCGGGTCGCGGCAGGTTCGTGTTCGAGATCGTCTTCAGTGGCGGGAAGCGCTCGGAGCCGAGTTGGAGGATCCGGACCGCGTTCTCGAAGTCCTTCAGACGGTGCTCGCCGAGGTCGACGAGGAGCTCCTCGGCGAGTCCGGCGGATCGGCGCGTCTCCTCAGAGAGCAGGATCTGGCCGCCGTGACCCGCCGCGCCGATCCGGGCGCCGAGGTGGACGACCTCGCCGATGTAGCCCTCGTCGGTCACGTGCGGCGCACCAGTGTGGATCCCGACGCGGACGTGGATCGGCCCAGCCCCGTAGGGCTTCGCGCGCCTTATCGGCGGCGGCCACGGCCTCGCCGGCGTCAGCGAAGACATAAAAGAACGCATCACCCTGCGTGTCGACCTCGACGCCATCGTGGGATGCGAACGCCTCACGAACCTGCAGGCGATGCCCGGCGAGCGCATCGGCGTACGACTCAGCGCCGAGCTCATGCAAGAGCCTCGTGGAACCCTCGATGTCCGTGAACACGAAAGTGACGGTCCCCGTCGGAAGGTCACTCCTCATCGGGCAATGATGCACGAGGTAGGACAACGGTTCCTAGACCGCACCTCACTGGCTAGGCTCTTACTGAACGGGCAGCCGAAGCGCCGTTGCGGCCAGGACGGGCGACCACCACCTTAGCGCCACGCGAACGTGGGAATCACGCCGACTTCGAGGCCTTGATGATGACCGAGGTGGCGAGGTGATCCTGTCGCCCGGGCTCGATCGTTCGCTGCATGACGGAGATCACCTCGGGGGTGAAAAGCGGAAGCAGCGCGGCATCATCGACCCCGAAGGGCCGGTAGCCGCCCATCCAGATCTGCTGGAACCCCGCTCTTTCGAGCTTGTCGGCGAAGACACGCTCCGCCAATGCGCCGGATATTCACCCCGCCCAGGCGCTCTGGTCGTTCGCGACCTCGGGCGGCAGCTCCCCTTCGACCGTGAGGTCTGCAAGACAGATGCGACCCCCCGGTCCGAGTACGCGGTAGATCTCGGAGAGGGCCCGGCTCTTGCGAGCCGACAGGTTCAGCACGCCGTTCGAGATCACCACGTCTACCGATCCGTCCGGCAACGGGATGTCCTCCATCTCGCCGAGGGTGAACTCGGTCCAGCCATCCACCCCGGCTTCGGACGCGTGCCGGCGGGCTCGGTCGCGCATCTCCTCAACGATGTCGAGCCCGATCACCTTCCCTGTGGCCCCGACGCGACGCGCGGCGAGGATCGTATCGATCCCCCCGCCGGACCCGATGTCCAGCACGCGCTCGCCGGGCTCCAAGAAGGCGTAGCGGACGGGGTTGCCAACCCCGAGCGCCCAGTCAACGGCAGCCGGCGGCACCTCCGCGAGTTCCTCTTGGGAGTACGACGACTGCACGACCGTCTCGCCGCCCCCGGAGGAGATCGCGGCATAGGCGCTGCGAACCGTCCCCTTGATCTCGTCTTGGAACATCAGGTCACGCCCCGTCATCGCTCCAGCTCCCCTACGAACCCCTCGAACCTCTCCTTCACGTCGGGCGGGATCTCCTCGACGGCTCGCTTGGCCAGGAAGGCCCGGAGCTCCTTCGCGAACTCCAGCTCTCCGCAGCAGCGCCGGCAGAACGACAGATGCTGCTCGATCCGCTCGGACTCCTCAGGCGAGACCGTCTTGTCGAGGTAGTCCCACAGCCGCCGAACGGCATCAGAACACTTCATGGTCCCCTCTCGATCATCCATCGGTATCTCCCTCCTCGAGGAGAAGCCCTGTCTGCTTTGCATAGCTCCACATCTCCGACTCGAACCGCTTACGCCCGCGGTGCAGCTGCGCGAGAACCGTGCCCAGCGGCAGGCTGAGCAGCGTGGCGATCTCCTTGGTCGGGAACCCATCGATGTATCGCAGCGCGAGTGGCACTCGGTAGATGTCGGGCAGGCGCATCAAGACCTCGCGAACGTCCTCCGGCGAGAACGCTTGGAGGAAGTCGTGATGCAGCGTGTCCGAGTAGGGGAACGGATCCTGGTCGATCAGCGTGCGATACAGGGAGAAGTCTTCGATCTCGGCCACCGGCGTCTCGTCCACCGACCTTGCCCGTTTGCGAAGTTGATCGCGGAAGACGTTCACCAGGATGCTCTTCAGCCAGCGAGGGGCCGCCGCCTCATCCTGGAGGGTGTCGTAGGCACGATAGGCGCGGAGCAGTGCCTCCTGGACCAGGTCCTCCGCCCCGTCACTCAGCAGCCGCCGCGCGAGCGAGTACAGGGCGGACAACTCGGAGGTCGCCAGCGCCTGGAACGACTCCTTCGTGCGATCGCGGACCGTGGTCTTACTCATGGATGTCCCCGCCACAAGATGGACGACGAAGGCCACGACCTTATTGCATCCGGCGGTTCGCGCAATAGTGCTCATGCGCCCGACGTCCTTATAGGCAAGGACGTCAAGCGAGGGGGACCGATGGAAGCGACCATGCTGTGCGCGAAGTGCGGCGGGCCGTCCGACGGCTGGAAGTGCGCGATCTGCGGAGCGCTCGCCGACGAGCACGATCCTGGTCATCTTCACGCCGGGTCGGATCGGTACTGCACGCTGCGGTGTGCGAAGTGCGGCGAGGCAGACGTCTACTGCTCTTGCGTATAGCGAGGAGCGGAAAGGGGGGTCAGATGGCCACCGCTGAGGTGCCACGAACCACGGTCCAGGGAGAGCCCATGCTCCGATGGGGCTCCTGGTTGATGGGGATCGCTGCCGTCGGGTTCATCGGCTACGGCGTCCTGTTCTTCATCCGCAACTTCACCGATAGCTTCCTCGAGCTGGGGATCGGTCCGCACGAGGTGAACGTCGGAAAGGATCAGATCCAGCAGTTCAGCCCATCGCTGTACCAGTACATCAGCCACCTGCAGATCGCCCTATCCGGCTTCATCGCGGCCACGGGGCTGGCAGTGGTATTTCTGGTCGCATATGGCGTGAGGCGCGGAGAGGGGTGGGCATGGATCGGGGCGGTGGCTTCTCCGGTGCTCGCTCTCCTCGTGGCTTTGCCCGCTCACTACCCGAACCACTTCGACACGCTGGGTCATCTCGGGCTGATCTACCTGGCGACGCTGATCTTCGTCATCGGCGCCTTCATGAGCGGCAAAGTGATCTTGGACTCGCGGAAGGCGCGGTAGAGAACCCGACGTCTGTGTCTGTAAGGAGTGGACGCCCGCCACCGCCTGCGGCGGCGCATCAGGGCCGAGGCATCAGCTGCCCCGGCCCTGGGGTTGGATCCTCCGGCCGGATCAGACCTGGACCGGGACTGGGAAGACCTCGTCGGCTGGATGGCCGGTCCGCTGATGGATCTTCTTCACCGCATCCGCGTTCGGCGCCTCCGACAGGCACCAGGCCATCCCGGACTCCGGGTCGGCCCACGTGTGCTTGAAGTTGACGCCCTCGTCGTCCTGGATATCCAGGTCCGCCTGATGCGCCTCCATCAACGCCGCCGGCGTGATGCCCACCATTCCCTCGTGCACGTCCATGAACTCCGGCATCTCGTTCCCCTTTCGGTTGGACGGATCTAGGCGAAGGCGATCGTCCGCGCTCCGTTGACGACCTCTTCGACCACCTTGGCCGCGCCGACGATCGTGGCGCCCTTCCGCAGCTGGTCCTCCCCGATCTCGCGGGGACCGGTGCAAGCGCCGCAGAGCCAGACCTGGCCACCGTTGTCCACGAAGTCGTTGAAGAGTTCGTCCAGCACCGGCAGCCCGGGCTGAGCGATCCCGGTCGCCCCGTCGCTCGTGCCGAGCCACACGGCGTCGATCGTGCACAGGACGACCGCGTCCTGGCCGGCGGTCGCGGCGACGTTCGCGGCCACGAACGGAAGGGTGGCGCGCTCCGGATCATCGGAGCCGTAGGTGCAGTTGAAGATCAGTTTGTTTGTCATGTCATCGTCCCCTTTCCACGTCGATGACGAGGGATCCGTCGCGTGCGTTCTCGATCGAACGGACGGTGTGGCCCATCATCCGTGCCAGGGGCGGCAGGTCCTCCTTCGCGGAAGGATCACCGGTGGTCACGAGAAGCTCGTCGCCGAGCGGTATCTGTTGGATCTGCCTGCGGAACTCCTCCGCCAGGCCGGTCGCGCAGCTGAGGTCGCCTGCATCGAAGGTGTGCACGCGGCCAGGCTGTTGCTCGGCCCCACTCGAGGACCCGTTCCTACGTTCGTTCGGTGTCACGGTCATCACGGCGAACCTTCCTTCGTCGTCGTTCCAGCGATCCGTCCGCTACCCCTGGGTCACGGGATAGATCTCGTCTGCGACGAGGCCGTGCGCCTCGCGATGCACGGCGTGTGCGGCGTCGGCATCAGGGGCTTCGATCAGGCAGAAGGACTTCCCGGCGCCCTCGTCCACCCAGTAATTGAGGTAGCGCACGCCGAACCGCTCCTGGACGCGAAGGTCCGCGGCGTGCGCCCTCGCCACGTCGACCGCGGTCGCTCCCTCGGGCAGGTGGTCGTGTACATCCATATAGAGCGTCACCTGTCGTTCACCTCCTTCCGGACGAGAAGCTACGGAGGCGAGCGTTCCCGAACCGTTCCGCACGGCCCGGTGGGCGGGGCCGAAGTCGGCCTCTACGATGCCGATGTGAATGAGCTCGCGATCGAGCTGCTCGGTCGATATGCGGTGACGGTCGACGATCAACCCGTCTCCAGCGATGCCTGGCGGAGCCGCCGCGCGGCCGACGTGGTCAAGCTGCTCGCCCTCGCTCCCGGTCACCGGATGCACCGCCTCCAAGTGATGGACGCGCTCTGGCCCGAGAGCGAGCCGGAAGCCTCCGGCACCAACCTCCGAAAGGCGCTGCATTTCGCGAGGCTCGCGATCGCCGACGAGCGGGCCATCGTGAACGAACACGGCGTGCTCGTGCTGGCGCCTGACGCTCGTGTCGACACAGATGTTGAGCGGTTCGAGGCCGCCCCCGGACGTGCACTGGAGACCGGCGACGCCGCGACGAACCGCGACGCTGCCGATCTTTATCGGGGAGACCTCCTGCCCGACGACATCTATGAGTCCTGGACGGTCGAGCCGCGCGAGCGGCTGCGCCGCCGCTACCTGGATGTCCTGCGCGCGGGAGCGCTCTGGGCTCGCCTGGCGGAGGAGGACCCCACCGACGAGCAGGCGACGCGCGAGCTGATGGTGATCGATCTCGAGGCGGGAGAACGCCGAGCGGCGATCCGCCGCTTCGAGCGGCTCCGCGAGGTGCTCCGCGATCAGCTGGGAGTGGGACCGGATCCCGAGACCGTCGCCCTCTACGAACGGGTTCTCGCGGTCGAGGGTGCCGAGCCTCCCTCCGACACCGAGCGCGCACATGCGCTGCTGGCGTGGGCGCTCGTGCACATGAACCGCGGAGAGATGGCAGAGGCCGAGCGTACGGCAACGGAGGCGCGTGCGATCGCTCTCGACGCCGGGCTCGGCCGCGAGCTCGGAGAAGCCGCGGTGATCCTCGCGAAGGTCGCGATGGGCCAGGGCAGATGGCGTGAGCAGTTCGCGGAGGAGCTCGCCGAGTCGATGCGTATGCGCGCGAACATGGAGCCGATCGTCTACGACGCCCACCTGTGTCTGGCCGAGTACTACCTCACCGGGCCAGAGGGCTACGACAGCGCGGCCGATTTCGCTCGGGAGATGATGCGCATCGCCGATCAGGCGAACTCCGCGACCGGCGCCGCCCTCGCGCTGCTGATGTTGGGCGAGGCGGAACTGCTCGGTGGTCACGTTGACGAAGCGGAGGATCACCTCAGGTCGGCGGCCGAGGCCAACGACCGCCAAGGCTGCATCTCAGGCTCCGCGCTCGCGAGGCAGCGGCTGGCAGAGGCGGCGGTGCGCCGTGGGCGTCGGTACGACGCCAACCAGCTTCTCGGCCGAGCCCGCGCGCTTGCGAACCGCTCCGACATCGTCTCCCACCTGTTGGTGCGCGTGTTCGGCACGATGATCGAGGCATCGGCTCCGGAGAGGTCGATGTCCGTCTTGCGCGACGCCGAGCGGACGCTGTCCCAGATGCGGTCGTGTGAACCATGCTCGATGGGCTACCTCACCACCGCTGCGACGACGAGCGCTCGCAACGGCGATATGCACCGGGCGCGCGCGTTCATCGCCGAGGCTGAGCGCATCTCAGGGATGTGGCAGGCAGGCCCGTGGATCGGCGCGGTGTGGGAGGCGCGGGGCGTGCTCCGCCAGGTGGAGGGCGACGAGGCGCAAGCCCGGGCGATGTTCCGCGAAGCCGCGGAAGCGTTCGCGCGCGCCGGCAACCCGTCCGACGCAGAAAGGTGCCTCGCCGCCGGTGGGAGCGACAGGTCGTCGTAAGGCGCACGCCCGGCTGTAGTGGCACGGCCGCGTACCTAACCTTGCCGCGCCATTTTCGGCACATGCGCCCGGCGGCGCTGACGATCACGCGTCGGGCGGGTGGTGGTGGTTGGTTGGTTGGTGGGTGGGTGTCGGTGGCTGGTCCGTGGGCGGGGGAGGATTCGAACCTCCGTACGCTGTGCCGGCGATTTTACAGGTCGGCCAGGCACGTTCTGCGTGGGTCGCGCTGCATCGCTCCAGGCAATGTTTCCGCTGGTCATCTCAGGCGCACCGCAGACTCGCGCATACCTGGTCGAACGCCGTCAGCGACGGCAACTGGCGGCACGGTGTCGGTACGTCTCGGTCGGACCGGTCGCGGAATACCCGTTGTTATGGGCTGTCGCGAGCCGCGAGCAGAGTCTTGATTTCAGCGATTGTGGCGGAGGCGGACGCGACGGAATCCGCCAGTTCCTTCCTGAGCTCCTCAAGGTCCTCGGTGGACATGGACACGATCACCTGCTCGCCACCCTCGACTGGCAGGGGCCGATGCTGCAGCGCCGTCCACGAAACGCCCACGGAGGTCCCACCGCCCCACCCAGCGAACCGAGCGCCAGCGGTCAGTCGTGTGTCGGCCACCGAATCACGGATGACCAACGACGTCCGCCATCACGCGTTCGAGCGACGTCCCAACCGAACGACGCCCGCCATCGCACGGCGAACGCATCGGTCGGGTCGAGCCACGAGATGTCGCTCAGCTCCTCTGTACCCCCACCAGGGTCTTCCCAGACCGTTCGCCACGTGTGGCCGCCATCTGCAGTCCGAACCAAGTATGCGAAGCCACCACCGGCCCAGAAGAATCCGTTGCCATCCGCGAACATGTGGATGCCTAGTGCGCCGCCATTCGCCCAAAGCCCACTGCCGAGCCTGTCACCCGGAGAGAAGCGAGCCGTTGTCGCCCAGGACGCGCCTCCGTCGGTGGTCCTGTACACCGCCTTGAACTGGAAGAAGCCGGCGCCTGGTTCCGAGGAAGCACAAGCCGCCCAGCCCAAGTCAGAAGATGGGAAGGAGAAGCCAACGGTCATGTTCTGCTCGCCTCCGCACGGACCGGGTTGAGTCCCCCATGTCTTCCCGCCATCCCGTGTGATCGCACTCGACTGGATGTGCAGGCCATCACGGAGCTCGGTGCCCGCTCCGAACCCCAGATCGGCCGTCGCGAAGGCAGGATTGACTACCCAGTCCCGCTTTGTCGTCCACGTGGTTCCTTCGTCAACGGATCGGAGCAGCCAGCGGCCACAACCCTCAAGGAAGTAGTCGCACGTCGAAGCCGTGGCCCAGATCGCTCCCGTGCCTGGGTTTGCCGTCAAGTGCGTTATTGGCGTCTTGATGCGACGCGTCAGCTTCCACGTCGCACCGCCATCGTCGGTCGCCGCGAGGATACCGTCATGCTGTCCTTCGCATCGTTTCGGGCACTCGATTCGACCACCGAGCACTCCGTGATCCTCATCCAGGAACAGCACCGCCCGAGGCACGAATCCCGGCACGACCGCGTTCCGGGGATCGAACGACGCGGGATCGACGACAGGTCGCGGGGTTGGGGCGCCCGAACTAGTTGAGACGCCGGCCGAGACCACCGGACCTGTTTGAGGTGTGGACTCACTCGACGTGCCCGTACAGGCGATTAGCGACACGACGATCCACACTCCGACGAGGAGCGACGGACGCCTCACTGCTTGATCCTTCGGCCATGGGAAGACAGCTTGGCCAGGTTACACCTGGGCGCGGTCCGGAAGTGATGCCAATTAGGCGAAGGCGATCGGACTGCAGACGCCAAATCAAGCGTGCGTCCACGAAAAGCCCACGGGAGCGGGAGCGCCCCACCCAGCCCCTCAAACGCAAGACGGGATAGGAAGGGGCGGGGGCCGAAAGTGGTACTGCTTTGCTCCTAGCGCCTACCTATTTCGCGCGTTTCAGCCTTGACCCTGCTGCCTGTCGAGGAAGTCCAGGACGACCGCGGCGAAGAGCGGTGAGCTGGAGACGTTGTAATGCGTCAGACCCGGGAGGATCGCGAGCGCGTGCCCGCCCTTCGGCCGGCCCTCGCCCATCCAGCCGCCGTCGCGCAAGCCGCCGTCGAGAAGCTTGAAAGCCTCGACGTAGTGGCTCGGTGGGGCCATGTCGGCATCGGCGCACACGAGCATCGTGGGCACCTGGAGTCCGCGCATCTCCTCGCTGTTGTTGAAGGCCTTGCTCATCGACTCGCCGATCTTGTCCAGCAGCCGCCCGAAGTCCTCCGGACGCGGGGCTACGCGCTGGTAGAGCTCGTACATCGGCGTGTTCTTCAAGGACTCGACCGCGGCGGTGTTCACCTGGGCCTGCTGGGCACGCATCTCGGGCGGCATGGCGTCTGAATCGATGTGCGCCGACGCCATCACCAGCTTGCCGACCTTCTCCGGGTACTTCGACGCGGTGAAGAAGGCGACGCCGCCACCGAGCGAGTACCCGACGACGTCGGGCTTCTCGAGCCCGAGGTGGTCGATGAGGGCCGCGATGTCGTCGGCCATGAGCCGGACATCGATCGGCCGGTCGATGTCCGCGGTGCGACCATGCCCCTGGAGGTCGACCACGATGACCTGATGGTGTTCGGCCAAGGCGGGGAGGGTCGGTCCGAACATCTCGCCCGAGCCGAGCCCGCCGTGGAGCAGGATCAGCGGCCGCCCGGTCCCGTGGGTCTCGTAGTAGAGGTTGATGCCGTTGACCTCGGCGTAACGGCCGGTGCCCTTCGCCTCGGTCGTCCGATTCGTTGTCACAGTCGTCCTCCTGGAATTATCGCTCGTTGGCCTAGAGGGATCAGTCGGAAAACCATCTCGCCACAAATCCGACCGTTGGCATAACGCCTTAGGAAGCCTAGGCCATGAGCCGCTTAGCGTTGATGGTCGGATGGGCCGACGACGCGTTAACGCTGCCGCCGCTCTAATCCAAATCGAGGCCGCCTGGAACGCCGGGAAAGGTGGTCGCGGGTCTCGCGCCGCGAAGCGCGAGCTGAAAGACGCCTACGAAGACTACATGGCCCACCACGCCCAAGACATCAAGTAACGTCGACGAGGCCGTGAGGTGGCGCGAGATGCACAAGCGTCACCTGACAGGGTCGCTACGATGAGTGCTCTGGAGGTAGGAGGTGATTGCCATGGGCATGCTCCTCATCCTGCTCGGTTTGGCAGCGGCTGGCCTGGTGGCCGATTTCGTTGTGGAGAACGACCTGACCACGGCGCCCAACCAGACAGTGAGCCTCCTCGGCGGTTCATTCAATTTCTCGCTGCCCGAATTGGTGCTGGGAGCGGCTGTCCTCGGAGCTCTTGCCGTTCTCTTGGTGATGCTCGGGCTGGGTCTTCTCCGCGGCAGCTGGGGCCGCCGCAAGGCCTTGAAGAAGCAGATCGCCGATCTTCGGCTCGAGAACACAGAGCTTCGGTCAAAGGTGAACCTGGGGACCGCCGTAGGGATGGGGCCGAGCCAGGAAGGACGGCCCGATGCCGACGAGCAGGACGGAAGCACCGGGCCCCAATCTCAATCTAAGCCGTAACCCCAAGAGATCGCCGTCCACGAAACGCCCACGCCCGAGGGGAGGGCCCACCCAGCGATTGCGAGCCGAGCCTTAAGATCGAACCGTGTCGGACGTTCGGGTCGTCCCGTTCTTGGTTTCTGAGGTACGTCTACCTCCGCGGGAGCAGGAGCTGCTCGGCACCGAGTGGTGGCCGTCTTTCGGGCATGCGGTGATCCACCGTGACGGCGTCTTCCTCTTCGACAACGGGGTTGGGTTCGGCAATGCCGAGATCGATACGAAGTTCTCGCCTCGTGCCCGACCGATCGACGTCGTTCTGACGGAAGAAGGTATCTCCCTTCCCGACCTGACCGGTGCCGCCAATTGCCATCTCCACTTCGATCACAGCGGCCAAAACATCCGACTGCCAGAAGGGCTCCCGATCTTCGTGCAGCGGGCGGAATGGGCGATGGTGCACGAGCCCGACTACACGGTTCCCGAATGGATCGACGTCCCCGGGCTCACATACGAGGTGCTCGAAGGCGAGACCGACGTGGCCCCCGGTCTGCGGTTGATTCCCACGCCGGGGCACTCGCCCGGGCACCAGTCGCTCGTCATCGAGACGTCCGGGGGCACGATCGTCCTCGCCGGTCAGGCAGTGCAGTCGCGAGCCGAGTGGGACGGGAGGACCGATCCCAGCGTCTCGGGGGAGCCGGGCGCGCCCGATCGCGATGCGTACGTTCGATCGGTGAAGCTCTTGCAGGCACTCGACCCGGTCCGCGTGCACTTCGCGCACGACCCAGCCGTCTGGCAACTCTGAGGCGCGCGGGGACCGGTTATTCGAGAGGCAGGGCCGGTCGCTGCATCTGGAGCTCGCCTGGGACACGAACTCCGATTCCTGAGCTGCCTATGGCCTATCCCGTCCTGCACCTGATTGAGCGTATCGTCGGGCCGCTGGGTCTTCGGGTCGACCAGGCGTCACCTTGGGTGGACGCGCGACTTCCGGATGGCTCTCGGGTCCAGACCCGTTCTCTTCGCGCCCCTTTGTCATGCTCATCGCCTAGGGTATGGAACGGGCCGGTCGAGCACGACGACCTACCGTTCGACCAAGCTCGACTAGGCAGAAAGGAACACCAGCCACGGCACTCGTCCGCGTCCAGTTCTTTTCGGTCTCGCTCGACGGGTTCGGCACCGGCGAAGGCCTGAGCCGCGACGCCCCGTTCGGCCATGCCGGCGATCGGCTGCACGAGTGGATGTTCGTGACCCGGTGGTGGCACGAGATGGTCGGCGAGCCGGGCGGCGGCGGCGGCATCGACGACGCCGTCGTGCGGCTGCACGATCCGGGGATCGGCGCAGAGATCATGGGCGCCGGGAAGTTCGGCTACCCGGGGTGGCACGAGGATCCGGCGTGGAAGGGCTGGTGGGGTGACGAGCCGCCGTTCCACACGCCGGTATTCGTCCTCACGCACCACCTGCGCTCGCCGATCGAGATGGAGGGCGGCACCACTTTCTACTTCCTCGACTCCTCGCCTGCTGAGGCGCTCGAGAAAGCCCGCGAGGCTGCGGACGGCCAGGATGTACGCATCGGTGGAGGCCCGACCATGCTCCGCGACTTCCTTGCCGCCGGGCTCGTCGACCACGCGCACATCGTGGTGGTTCCGATCCTGCTCGGCCGGGGGGTACGTCTCTGGGACGGACTGGAGGGCCTCGAGAAGGATTACCAGGTCGAGGCCACCTCCTCACCCAGCGGCGTCACACACGTGACGTTCAGCCGTACCGCTCTCTGAACCGCCTCCACGAGAAACCCGCGCGGGCGGTGCTGATTAGAATCGGTAGCGAGTCTGAGCGAAGCTGCCCTTGGCGAACGCCAGCACTTTGGTGGGGGCGACCTCGAAAACCAGCGCCTCGCCGCCCTCGCCTTGGAATGCGCCATCGGCGACATCGAAGTGCCAGTCCCCGTGATACTTCGACTCCCACGCCGCCGCCAGGCGTTGCAGGTGAGCCTCTTCGACCACGCGCTCCGCACGGCCTTCCACCACAACATCCAGCCCGGTCTTCCACCTGTTGTTCCCGGTGGTGAGCGTGCACCAGCTGTTCCTCGCGAGATTGACGGCCTTCTGTTCGCCCGCACCCGTACAGAAATTAAGCGCACCGTCCTGCCACACCGCCGGCAGCGGTGTGACGTGCGGCCTTCCCTCGGCACGGACCGTCGAGATCCAGAACAGCTCGGCCTCCTCAAGCACCCGCACCACCGCCGGCCACGGCGTCGGCTCCGCGCCTTCATCACCGAACCGGGCATCGAGCTCAGCTACCGGGCCCATCACGTCCCTCCTTCACCAACCTACCCGTACCACTTTCGGCCCCCCGGTCTTTCCTATCCCCTCAAACATAGGACCGAGATCCTCGGCCAATAACCGGTCTCCGGCCTTGTCCACGGGTTGCGGCGTTTCCAGCTCGCTATCTGTACTCCCGTCAAACGCTTGGGGGGCTGGGTGGAGCGCTCCCCCGGGCGTGGGCGTTACGTGGACGAGTGCTTGACGGTCGTTTCCGTCACGAACCGGCTGTGACGGCCTCGATAGGGTCGCCTCACGGCGTCGCAGACTCATCGCCCGTCTCGAGTGGTTGCAACACGAGCGCGGGGCGAGTGTGCTCCTCAGACCTTCGCCTTTACCTTTTGACCCGATTCCCCTCCTGTAAGCCGAGGTGAGCAATCTACGAGGTCAAGTCATCGAGTCCGAAATCGAGCGCGTGTACCGGGAGGAGGGCGGTCGGCTTTGGTGGGCCGTGTTCGCCTTCGCTCACGATCGGGATGTTGCAAGCGACGCGGTCGCCGAGGCGTTCGCCCAGCTCTTGGGCCGTGGCTCGTCGGTCCGCGACCCGGCCAGATGGGTCTGGCGGACAGCGTTCCGTATCGCCGCCGGAGAGCTCAAGCGCCGCCACGCGAACCCATTTGCCGACAACCAACCGGCCTATGAGATGACGGTTCCAGCTCGTGACCTCGTCGAGGCCCTGCGCGCGCTCTCCCCAAAGCAACGGGCGTCCGTTGTCTTGCACCACGTCGGCGGCTACTCGGCCGCCGAGATTGCGGCGATGCTTCCTTCGACCACGGCCGCGGTGAAGGTACATCTCAGTCAAGGCAGGAAGCGACTTCGAGCGATCCTGGAGGAAGGCGATGAATGACTTGGAGGAGCGATTCCGCGAACTCATCAAACCGCCTGCGCCGGACCTTTGGGAGGACATCCAGCGTCGAGAGCCGCAACGGGTGCGCACTCCGGTCGCGTCTCGCCTCGTCGCCGCTGCCGTCGCGCTTCTTGTCGCCGGAACCGCGTTTGCGATCGTCGTCCGAGCGTTCCGTCCATCCACAGGCAACACTCTGCCGGGTGCGCAGACCTCGTCCACGTCGAACTCACCGACGGTCAATCAGACTCCACCTGTCTTCTTGGCGCCTCATCTCGACGGCGGCTCGGGCTGGTACTCGTACAGCTCTGTACCCGCGAAGGAAGGCGATGCTTCCTACGCCTGGGCCGCGACGATTCCTGTCGAGGAGGCCGACCGGTCATCAGGCGCTGTGATTCCGCCCGCGACCATCGAACGCCTCCCGGCTGACGGCGCCGTGGTCACGGTCGAAGTCGTGCCTTCCTCGTACAAGAGTTCTTCCGTCCCGTTCCCCTACGCTGGCCGGTCGTACGAGCTCGACCGCGCCACGACCCGCGGCCCAGAGGCCGAGGAGCCCCCCGGCGATTACTCCGTGTTCGAGATCGACGACCCGGGCGCGTCGTCTCTCATCCGTGTCTACTTTGGCTCTTCGTCCCCTTCGCGGGGATTGGTCGATCGAGCGCAGCAAGAGCTGGATTCCCTCCAGTTGCCGCCGGCTTGCGCCGCCCCGGCCACGGGCGGATACAGTCTGATCTTGACCAGCGACACGGGATCGCCGGGCGACTCCATCACGGTGAGCGGGCCGGTGCCGTTCCAGCGCGAGGATGGGTCGTTCGACACGACCGGCGACGGCCAGATGATCGCTTGGTGGAACGCTCGCCCCTCAGACTGGGAATATTTGTCCTCGTTCTCGACGACACAGCCGTCGCCGGCCGTCACGGGAGAACCGGTCGTTCGGCTCGGTGACGCCGGGATGAATGCATGCACGTTCTCGATTGCGTTCACGATTCCGGAGATCCCTCCGGGTGACTACCCGATCGTCGTGCTTCAAGAAGGCGGGGGTGGCGCAACCCTTGAAGGCTCAGCAGTCCTTCATGTGACGGCTCACCATTAGCTCTACATGCTCTCTTCCAGATCCGATGTCGTTTCCGGCGGGAAGCGCTGCGGCTGCTCGGGGAGATCAAGGCCACCGAGCAACGTTGGAGGGCGAGCCAGGCGGGCGAATCCGGGGGGATCCATTCGGTCGTTCGCGTGAGAGACGCACGTTAGGGAGGGTGGCGTGGTTGCGGCAAGCGAACGCCCGATCCGTTCCGCCCTGGTGTCCGTGGCGCTCCTGACGGCTTGCACGAGTTCTGCACGTGACGTTCCGACGAGCCACGCACCGACGCGTGTGTCACCCACGACCTCTACGGTCCCGATCCGCACGTGCGAGCAGGCGATCGGCGTCCTGGATCCTGCTCCCGAACCGGGAGTTGGCACGATCCTGCTCGGTCGAGTGTGGATCCCCTCCACACCTTCTGATGTGATCCACGCCGCTCGACCGAGAACGTCTGAGGGAAACCTGTTCTACAAGCAGGGCATCAGCGTCCGAGCCGGCCCGCCGATCGAGATGGCCGTCCCACGCTCCTTCTCCGACCGCTACTCCCTCGACTACACGAGCACGCCTATCGAGAACACGTCACCGCTGGGCGAAGGAGAAGAGACCATCCGAGTCGCGCCGTGTCCAGCGGATGCCCTCGGTCCTTGGACGGCGTTCAGCGGAGGCTTCCTCGCTCCAACGCTGACTTGCGTCGAGGTCATCGTGCGAGCCGACGGTCGCACGGAACGCCTGCGTTTGGCCCTCGGAACTGCATGCCCATAGGTCGTGCCCGATGAGAAGTCGTGGGATGGGGACCGGATCCAGAAGCTTATGGATGGCACAGACCTTCACTTCGGGTCGTAAGTTGTCGCCCCAGGGCGGAGGGTAAGTTGAGAGCGTGATGGCGACCGTCGAACCCGTCCGGACGCTTCTTGAAACATTCGAGGCATACGAAGAGAAGGACTTCGCTCGACTAGCGGAGCTGTACGCCGAGGACGTACGTGGGACGGCACGAAGCCGGGACGATCGGACTGTAAGAACCGCGACGACCTCCGCCGCCTCCTGATCCACGATCAAGCCGACCGGGACGCGATCGCCTCGCGCTTGATGCGCTACCGCGACCAGATCGGGCAGGATTGGGCCGACATCATCGACTTACTGACGATGTGACCAGATGCTCGGCGGCGGGTCACGAGGATCCTCGGGGAGATCGAGGGCAAGGGTGCG
>DATAEV010000152.1:0-2574 GCA_036257875.1 Actinomycetota bacterium
AGGGCCATCACGGCGCACGCGCCGGCGTCTTCGGCGATCTTGGCCTGGTCCGCCGTGGTGACGTCCATGATGACGCCACCCTTGAGCATCTCCGCCAGCCCCGATTTCACGGTGAAGGTGCCCGTCTCGCGCTGCACGCGACCGCCTCCTCGTCGATGGACGGAGGTAAGTGTAGCCGAGGGCTGAACCCCCCGGATCGTGGTTGAAACACGCCGAAAGGACCACGCGAACTACCACAGACGTCTCAGTCCCGGGAGCCGGGCGTGGGATAGCGTCGTCCGAACGAAGGACGGATCCAGGCCTGGAGGCTGTCGATGAACGCACGGAAGCTGTCGAGTGGTCCTGGCGTCGCTGGCTCGGCGCTGTTGGTGGCCGTTTTGTGGGTCGCTGCTTCGGCCGGCGCAGCGATCGCGAGTCCCACGCTCCAACTGTCCCGCACGATCAAGACGTCGCCGTTCGTGAATACGTCGATCTCGGTGAAGGACACCGAGGGCAGCGCCTACGTCCCGCAGGACCACTCGATCTGGCTCGCCGACGACAACGGGCGGGCGATCTGGGAGGTGGATCCCAGCAGCGGCGCGCTCAAGACGATGATCGGTGGCTCGGCGTTCGAGGCCACACCGAAGTTCGGCGGCGGATCCGCCGCCGGACCCAACCGGGACCGGGACATCGAGAGCATCGCGTACGACGGCTCGACCGACAGCCTCTACGTGTTCTCCGGGAAGTGCTGCGACACGTCGGTGCTCCCCACGGCGTTCCGGCTCTCACGCGTCTCCGGTCACTTCCAGCTCGACTCCTATCAACCGCTTCCGACGGGGAGCGACTTCACCGCGGCCGCATGGAATCCGACCGATCACAAGGTGTACGTCGGGGTTCGCAAGGAGCTCAGGACCTACGACTTCGTGACCAACGTCGTCGGGCCGATCTTCCGCGTTCCGAACCTCACCGGGATCCTCGGGTTGGGCTTCTCACCCGACGGCGCGGACCTCTGGGTCGCCCGGCACGACGCGGTGGTCTCCCGTGTCGACTGGAGCTCGAAGACGCTCGTCGCCGGGTGGACGTTCACCGTGACGTCCTTCGGGCTGCGGGACAGCCGAGCCGTGGAGCTGATCAACGGCCAGCTGTTCGTCCTGGACGGGTACGACGGGCGCTCGAAGGGCGATCCCTTGCGGCACGCGCTGTACGTCTTCAACGTGCAGAGCTAGCCGGGCGATCGAGGCCGCGCGCTCACATCTCCTTGAGACGCTGGATCCGTTCCTCGATCGGGGGGTGGGTCGAGAAGAGCTTCTCCATCGTGCTCGTGTCCTGCCCAGGCACGCGTGAGGGCTGCTCGAGCCACAGGTGCGCGGTGGCGTTGTTCGCGGAGCGCATCGCGTGCGGCGCGTCCCGGATCTTCTCGAGTGCGCTGATCAACCCCGGGGGGTACCGCGTCAGCAACACGCCCTCCGCGTCGGCCAGGTACTCCCGGTTGCGGGACACCGACAGCTTGATCAGTTGGCCGGCCAGCGGCGCCAGGATCAACAGGACGATGCCCACCGCGAACAGGACCAGCATGAAGATGCCGCCGCCGTCGCCACCGTCACGGCGGCCGCCCATCCGTCCCCCGCTCCAGAACCACGACCGCATGAAGAACTCGGACATCAGCACGGCCGCGCCGACCACGGTCGCGACCACCGTCCCGACGAGGATGTCGCGATCGAGGACGTGGGACATCTCGTGGCCGATCACGCCTTCCAGCTCGACACGGTTCATGATGTCGAGCAGACCCTGCGTCACCGCGATCGAGGAATGCTCCGGGTCGCGGCCGGTCGCGAACGCGTTCGGCGCCTGCTCGGGCACGACGTAGACGCGCGGCTTCGGGACCCCAGCGGCGATCGCGATGCCCTCAACGATGTTGTGCAGCCGCGGCTCCTGCTCGGCCGCGACCTCGCGCGCGCCGGTAGACGCCAGCACGATCCGGTCCCCGGCGAAGTACGACCCGAGCGACAGGGCCACCGCAAGGATCGTCGCGAGCACCACCCCCACGACGCCGCCTTGGAAGAACAGGAACCCGATCGCGTAGCCGATCAGCGCGGTGAATGCGATCGCGACGACGAACAGCAGCACCGTCTTGCGCTTGTTCGCGGCGATCTGTTCGTGCACTACGGCTCCGTGGGGGTGGTGCTCCCGAGGTCGACGCGCACCGGCCCTCGGGCCGCGTCCTCGATGTCGAAGAACTCGCGGCGCTCGAAGTGGAAGAGGTTGGCGATCGCACTCGAGGGAAAGGACTGGATCCGCGTGTTCAGCAACCGGACCTGCTCGTTGTAGTACTGGCGCGCGTAGGCGATCTTCGACTCGGTGCCGGTCAGCTCCTCCTGGAGCGCCAGGAAGTTCGCCGAGGCCTTCAGGTCCGGGTAGTTCTCGGCGACCGCCAGGAGCTTGCGGAGACCGGAGGTGACCGCGTTCTCCGCCGAAGCCTGCTCCGCGGCACCCGTGGCCCCGATCGCCGCCGAGCGTGCGCGTGCCACCTCCTCGAACACCTCGCGTTCGTGTGCCGCGTAGCCTTGGACGGTCTCGACGAGGTTCGGGATCAGG
>DATAEV010000155.1:0-12441 GCA_036257875.1 Actinomycetota bacterium
GACCCGGTCGAGCTCGCCCGGACCACACCCGAGGCCCCGGACCTGCATCGTCTGCTCGCGCGGATGCGTTCGGCCGGGGTGCAGGTCGTCGCGATGGAGGTCTCGTCGCACGCGCTGGCTCAGCATCGCGTCGACGGGATCATGTTCGACCTCGCCGTCTTCACGAATCTCTCTCAGGACCACCTCGACTACCACGGGACGATGGAGAGGTACCTCGAGGCCAAGGGCGTCCTCTTCACGTCGGATCATGCCGTCCGCGGGCTCTTGAACGCCGACGATCCCTCCGCGCGCCTGCTCCTGCGGCGCACCGCGATCCCGGTCGTGACCTATGGCGTCGAGCGCGATGCCGACCTCCGGGCGTCCGACGTGGCGGTCGATGCCCGGGGCACCTCCTTCCACGTGGAGGGGGTCGAGGTCCGGTCGGCGCTGCTCGGGCGTTTCAACGTCTGGAACTGCCTCGCGGCGATGGGCGCGGCCCGGGAGGTTGGGATCCCGTTGGAGGTGGCCGCGGGCGCGCTCGGGCAGGTGCGCGACGTCCCCGGCCGGATGGAGACGATCGATGCAGGACAAGACTTCCTGGTGGTGGTGGATTACGCGCACACGCCGGATAGCATCCGGGTCGTGCTCCGGGGCGCACGCTCGCTGGCCGCCGGCCGCGTGATCGTCGTGTTCGGTTGTGGCGGCGACCGCGACCGGGCGAAGCGTGCCCCCATGGGGCAGGCGGCCACGTCGTCCGCGGACCTCAGCGTGATCACCACGGACAACCCTCGATCCGAAGACCCGCTCGCCATCATCGGGGAGATCGTCCCGGGGGCGGTCGCGGGCGGGGGGGACTACGTCGTCGAGCCCGACCGGCGTGACGCGATCCGGCTCGCCTTGCGAGAAGCGAAGCCAGGCGACATCGTGGTGATCGCCGGCAAGGGTCACGAGCCCTACCAAGAGGTGGCCGAGACCGCGGTGCCGTTCGACGACCGGTCGATCGCCCGGGACGAGCTCGGCTCGCTCCTGGAGGGGGCGTGAAGCCACGTCCCCTTTCGAGCGTCGCTGCCGCCGTCGGGGGTGAGCGCACCGGGGACGACGTCGACGTCTCCTCGGTGACGACCGACTCGCGGCAAGCGGGTCCGGGGGCCTTGTTCGTCGCGCTCGAGGGGGAACGGACCGACGGGCACCGGTTCGTCCCCGATGCCTTCGCCCGTGGCGCCGCCGCGGTCCTCGTCCGGGACGCCGCGGACGCTCCGGCCCCGAAGATCCAGGTGGCCTCCACCGCCGACGCGCTGTTGCGACTCGCCGCGGACGAGCGCCGGCGGTTCGACGGAACGGTCGTCGCGATCGCGGGAGCGAACGGGAAGACATCGACGAAGGACATGACCGCGGCGGTCGTCTCCACGAGGTTCCGCGCGCACGCGAGCCCGGGGTCGTTCAACAACGAGGTCGGCGTGCCGCTCACGTTCTTGGGAGCTCCGCCGGACGCCGAGGTGATCGTCGCGGAGCTCGGCGCCCGGCGCGCCGGGGACGTGACGGTGCTGATGCCGATCGCTCGGCCGGACGTCGTCGTCATCACCAACGTCGGCGTCGCGCACATCGAGATCTTCGGGTCGTGGGACGTGATCGTCGGCGCCTCCGCGGAGCCCGTCGACGCGATCGACCCGGATGGGGTGCTCGTCCTGAACGCCGACGACCCCGTCGTTGCCGGGTTCGCCGGCCGTGCTCGCGCGCGCGTCGTGACGTTCGGGCGGGGCGAGGAGGCTGACGTGCGCGCCGAGGAGGTCCGGATCGATACCGACGGTCGGGCCACGTTCGACCTCGTTGCCGAGGGAGGCCGCGAGCGCGTTCTGCTGGCGGTCCCCGGCGAGCACATGGTGAGCAACGCGCTCGCGGCCGCCGCGGTCGGGGTGGAGCTCGGGGTCCCGCTCGAGGCGTGCGCCGAGGCACTCGCGCGGGTCCGGGTGTCGCGGTGGCGGATGGAGACCTTCGAAACGCCCGAGGGCATCGTGGTCATCAACGACGCGTACAACGCGAACCCGGAGTCGATGGCGGCCGCGTTGAAGGCCGCGGTCGTGATGGCGGGGGATCGGCGCGTGATCGCGGTGCTCGGGCACATGGCCGAGCTCGGCGACATCGCACCGGAGGAGCACGAGCGTGTGGGGGAGCTCGCCGTCCGGCTGGGCGTCGACCGGCTGATCACGGTGGGGACCGAGGCGAAGTCGATCGCGGTCGCGGGACTGCGAGAGGGGTTCGAGCCCGACGCCGTCGCGAGCTACGACGACGTCGAGGCCGCGCTCGAGGACGTTCGGACCCACGTCCGGCACGGGGACCTGGTGCTCGTGAAGGGCTCACGGGTGGTCGGGCTCGAGACGCTCGCGGAGGCGCTGCGGTGATCTCGATCCTCGTGGCCGCCGCGGTGGGTTTGGCCGTGACGCTGCTCGGCACGCCCGCCGCGATCCGCGCGTTCCGCGTGTGGGGGTGGGGACAGCGGATCCGCGAGGACGGGCCGCACACCCATCTGGAGAAGATGGGGACCCCGACGATGGGCGGGATCGTGATCATCGCCGGTCTGTGTCTGGGCTACCTCGCGTCACGGGTCACGGCGCAGCGGTTCACCGTCACGGGGGTCGCGCTCGTGTTCGCGACGGTGGGGTTCGGGGTCGTCGGGTTCCTCGACGACTTCATGAAGGTGCGCCGGCAGCGTTCGCTCGGTCTCACGAAGGCGCAGAAGATCGGTGGCACCGCGCTCGTGTCCCTCGCGTTCGCCCTCCTCGTCACGCACGTCGACAACCCCGGGATCAGCACCCACCTCTCGTTCATCCGCCCGTCGTCGATCGCGCTCGGCGTCTTGTTCTATCTCTGGGCGTTCCTCGTGCTCAGCGGTTCGTCGAACGCCGTGAATCTCACGGATGGGCTGGACGGCCTCGCAGCAGGCTCGTCCATCATGGTGTGCAGCGCCTACGTGTTCATCTCCTTCTGGCAGTTCCGCCATACGTGCGTGCTCGTGCAGGGTGCGCAGGGGTGTTACTCGGTGAATGGCGTCGATCTGCAAGACGCGGCGATCGTCGCCGCCGCGATGACGGGTGCCGCGACCGGGTTCCTCTGGTGGAACGCCGCGCCCGCCCGCATCTTCATGGGTGACACGGGCTCGCTCGCGCTCGGCGGGCTCTTCGGGGCGCTGGCGCTCGTGACGAACACCGCGATCCTCCTCGTCATCATCGGCGGACTCTTCGTGTTGGAGACCCTCTCGGTGATCGCACAGGTGATCTCGTTCCGCGGGTTCGGGCGCCGGATCTTCCGGATGTCTCCGATCCATCATCATTTCGAGCTGGCCGGCTGGCCGGAGTTCACGGTGATCGTTCGGTTCTGGATCGTGGCGGGTCTCTGCTCGGCGGTCGGGATCGGTCTGTTCTACGCAGACTTCATCGCGCGCGGGGGCCTGGGGTGAGGACGATGCGCGCACCGCGCCAGCGGGAGACGCGATGAGCGGAGCCTTCTCCGATGATCGGGTCGTGGTGATCGGCGCCGGCGTCGCGGGGATCGCGGCGGCCCGCGCGCTCGCGCAGGAGGGAGCCGCCGTGTCGGTCACCGAGGCGCGCGGGCGTGAGCTGCTGGGCGATCTCGACGAGCTCGAGGCGCTGGGCGTGGAGATCGCCGCCGGCGGTCACGAGCGTTCCCACCTCGACGGGGCGACGCTCGTCGTCACCAGCCCGGGGATCCCGCCGTCGGCCGAGGTGCGGAGGTGGGCCCGCGAGCGTGGCATCCCGGTATGGGGCGAGCTGGAGCTGGGGGCCAGGCTCGTCCGCGTTCCGTACCTCGCGGTCACGGGAACGAACGGGAAGACGACGACCTCGGGGATGATCGCGGCGTGCCTGCGCGCCGGCGGCCTGGACGCGGTCGCGTGCGGCAACATCGGCAGACCGTTCCCGACCGCCGCGCTCGAGGACCATGAGGTGCTCGTCGTCGAGGCCTCGTCCTTCCAGCTGGCGGACCAGGAGTCGCTCCACCCCCGCGTCTCGGTGCTGCTCAATCTCGCGCCGGATCATCTCGACTGGCATGGATCGTTCGAGGCGTACGTCGAAGCGAAGCGCCGCATCTACGCGCGGCAGACGACCGCCGGTGACGTCCACGTCGGCGCTCGCGACGACGTCGTCGCGGCGGGCATCTCGTCCGAAGCGCCCTGCCCGGTGGTCTGGTTCCGATCGGACCGTCCGGGGCCCGGCGAGGTCGGCTACCGGGACGGCATCCTCGTTTCGATGTTGAACGGGCCTGAGGACCTCGGTGCGATCGAAGCGGAGCGGGCGGGGTACCGTGCCGATGCGGCCGCCGCCGCCGCCGCCTCGCTCGCCTACGGCGTGGGGGCCCCGGCGGTCCGCGACGGGTTGGCGAGCTTCGTTCCGGAGCGTCACCGCGGCGATCAGGTGGCCGAAGCCGACGGCGTGCGGTTCCTCGACAACTCCAAGGCGACCAACGTTCACGCCGCGATCGCGGCGATCGACGGCGTCCACGACGCCGTCCTGATCGCGGGCGGTCGAGCGAAGGGCCAGGATCTCTCGGCGCTCGGGACGCGTGCGGAGCGGCTCGCCGCCGTGGTCGTTCTGGGCGAGAGCGCGGACGTGCTCGCCGCCGTGTTCGACGGTCTCGTGACGGTGCGCCGCGCGGGCTCCATCGAAGAGGCGACCGACACCGCGTTCGAGCTCGCCCCGCGACCGGGCGTGGTCCTGCTGGCGCCCGCGTGCGCGAGCTGGGATCAGTTCCGCGACTACCGAGAACGCGGCGACCGGTTCGGCGCCGCGGCCCGCTCGATCGCCGGGAGGGTGCGGCTCGATGGCTGAACGTCGATCCGGGGCCATCCGGAAGCCGCGACGGGTTCCGCGTGCGGACCCGCCGGCCCGGCCCTCGCTGCGTCTCGTCCCGAGCGATCGCCGCCCCAGCGCCAAGGAAGGGGCGCGGCTCGCGCGGGTCGACCTCGCGCTCCTCTTCTCCTCGGCGGGATTCCTCACCGCCATCGGGCTGGTGATGGTCCTCTCCGCAGGGTCCGTGTCGGCCGCGCAAGGCTACGGGGGGAACAGCTTCTGGTACTTCGAGCGCCAGGTGCTCTACGCGGCGGTCGGCGTGGTCGTTGCCGTGTTGCTCGCTCGATTGCCGCCGCGATGCTGGAAGGTGCTCGGGTTCCCCGTCCTCGGGGTGGCTGCCATCCTGATGACGATCGCCGCGCATCCGACGTCGGGCACGGCGCTCTATGGGGCGTCGCGGTGGATCGATCTGGGGCCCGTGACGCTGCAACCGTCGGAGCTCGCGAAGCTCGGTCTCGTCGCCACGACGGCGACGATCCTCTCGAACAAGTGGGGCAAGCTCCACGACCTGGGCCAGCTGCTGATCCCGCTCGGTCCGATCGTGCTCGTGGTCGCGGCGCTCGGCCTGATGCAGCGCGACCTGGGGACCACGATGATCTTCTGCGCCACCGTGTTCGTGTTGCTGTTCGTCGCCGGCGTGCGGCTGCGGTACCTCTTCATCGGCGGTGCGATCGGCGCGGTCGGGGTCGCCTACCTGATCTTCGGCGAGGCGTATCGCCGCACACGGTTCTTCGAATCGTGGCTCGACCCGTGGGCCGACCCCAAGAAGTCGGGATACCAGTTGATCCAAGGGTTGATCGCGATCGGGTCGGGAGGCTGGTTCGGCACCGGGCTCGGAACGAGCCGCGCGAAATGGGACTTCCTTCCGAACGCGCACTCGGACTTCATATTCGCGGTGATCGGTGAGGAGCTCGGGCTGCTCGGGGCGCTCGTCGTCCTGATCGCGTTCGGGGTGCTCGTATGGGCCGGCGTGCGGATCGCGATCCATTCGCACGACACGTTCGAGCGGCTCCTCGCGGCGGGTGTGATCGCATGGATCAGCGTGCAAGCCGTGATCAACCTCGGCGCGGTGACGGGCTTGCTCCCGATCACGGGCGTGCCGCTGCCGCTCGTGTCCTTCGGCGGCTCGGCCCTCGTCGTGACGCTCGCCGGGATCGGTGTCCTCGCGAGCGTCGCGCGATCGAACGGGGGCGGCGTGCGCCGTCGTCGCTCGGGGAAGGCAGCTCGGTGAACATCGTGGTGGCGGGAGGCGGGACCGCCGGTCACGTCTACCCGGCCCTGGCGATGGCCGATGCGCTCCGAGAACGGCACGGAGCGATCGTGACCTTCGTCGGTTCGTACGACGGACCGGAATCGGAGCTCGTGCCGGCGGCGGGTTATCCCTTCACGGCGCTCCGGGTCGTCTCGGCGCAGAAACGCGTGTCGATGCGGTCGGTCGGCGCGCTCCGGAAGACGCTGCTGTCGTCCCGCGTCTGCCGTCCCCTGGTGGCCCGGGCCGATGCCGTCGTCGGCATCGGCGGCTACGCCAGCGCGCCCGCCGCGCTCGCGGCGCGGCGGGCTCGCCGCGCGCTCGTCTTGGTCGAGCCGAACAGCGTGCCGGGCGCGGTCAACCGGATCGCGGCCCGGTGGGCCGCGGCGATCGCGGTGACGTTCGACGCGACACGCGCGTGGTTGCCCGCCGGCGTGCGGGTCGAACGCACCGGGAACCCGATCCGCCCGGCGATCGCGGCGGTCCCCGACGGTCGCGCCGAGCTGGCGAAGGAAGCGCGTGTCGTGTTCGGGCTCGAGGACGGACGCCGGACGGTCGTGGTGCTGGGCGGGAGCCAGGGAGCCCTCCGTCTGAACGAGCTGACGCGCGAGGTCGCCGCGACCCTCACGGGTCGCGGCGACCTCCAGATCCTCCTCGCGACCGGCCCGGCGCACGAGGCGGTCTTCGCCGACATCGCCGGCGACGAGGTGCTCGTGCGCGTCGTCGGCACGATCGACCGGATGGAGCTCGCGCTCGCGGTCGCGGACGTCGCCGTCTCGCGTGCGGGCGCCGGACACATCGCGGAGCTCACCGCGTGCGAGGTCCCGATGATCCTCGTCCCGTACCCGCATGCGACCGAGCATCATCAGGAGGCGAACGCGCGGGAGCTGGAGGGGGCCGGAGCCGCGGAGGTTGCGACCGAGCCGGGCCTCACCGCGGACGTCCTCGCTCGCCGCATCGTCGCGCTCATGGATGACGGACCGAGACGCGCGCGGATGGCCGAGGCCGCGAAGCGGTGGGCCCGGCCGGACGCGGACGCACGGCTCGCCGATCTCGTCGCCCAGACAGCGGGTGGTGACGGAAGATGAGCGGCTCGGGCGGCCGGTGGCGCTTCTGGACCCCACCCGAAGGGTCGATCCCCACGTTGCCGATCCCCTCGATCGAAGGGGTGCGCTCCGTCCACCTCCTCGGGATCGGGGGCGCGGGGATGCGGAACCTGGCGCGCTTGTTCGTCGCGCGCGGTCTGGCGGTCTCCGGGTCGGACGTGAAGGATTCGGCATACCTGACGGAGCTCGGTTCCCTCGGTGTGCGGATCCACGTCGGTCACGACCCGGCGCTGCTCGGATCCCCGGACGTCGTCGTCGTATCCAGCGCGATCCGCGAAGACAACCCGGAGGTGGCCGCGGCCGCTCGATCAGGGATCCCCATCTGGAAGCGCCAGCAGGCGATCGGCGCGCTCGCCGCGCGTCACCGAACGATCGCGATCTCGGGCGCCCACGGCAAGACCACGACGACCTCCCTCATCGCGGCCACGCTCGAGGCGGCCGGTCTCGATCCGACGACGCTGATCGGTGGCGATCTGAACGAGAGCGGCAGCGGCGCTCGACACGGCTCCGGTGATCTGTTCGTGTTCGAAGCCGACGAGAGCGACGGGTCCTTCCTGATGATCCCGCCCTGGGTCGGGGTGATCACCAACCTCGACGCCGATCATCTCGACTTCTACCCGCGCGGTCTCGAGGAGATCGAGGACGCGTTCGCCGAGTTCGCGGTCCGGTGCGATCACGTCGTCGCCTGGGGGGACGACCCTTCGCTCGCGCGAGCGCTCGCGCGCGCCGGCGTCCGCGCCACGACGTATGGCTCCTCGCCCGGATGCGATCTGCAGCTGCGTGTGGACTCCCTCGGCCCGGAGGGAGCTCGAGGCGCCGTGCTCGTCGACGAGGACGAGATCCCGCTCCGACTCCGGGTCGACGGGGCGCACAACCTCTTGAACGCCACCGCCGCGATCGCCGTCGCCCGGCTCGCCGGTGTCCCGGCCGCCGAAGCGGCGAAGGCGATGGCCGGGTTCGAAGGTGTCCACCGACGGTTCGAACATCGAGGGGATGCCGGCGGCGCCGAGTTCTTCGACGACTACGGGCAGACGCCGACGGAGATGGAGGTGACGGTCGAAACGGCGCGGCGCCGAGGACCTCGGCGGTTGATCGCGCTCGTGCAACCGCACCGCTACTGGAGGGTCCGCTCGCTCTGGCGAGAGCTCGGCGCCAGCGTTGCCCGCGCGGATCTCGTCGTCGTCACGGATGTCTACGGCGCGGCGCAGGACCCCATCCCGGGGGTGACCGGGAAACTGGTCGTCGACGGCGTGCAGCTCGCGTCACCCGGGCTGCGGACCGTGTACCTGCCGCACCGATCCGACGTAGTGACGTTCCTCGATCGAGAGGTGCGCGAAGGTGATCTGGTCGTGACGATGGGGTGTGGGGACGTCTGGATGCTCGGCGATGCCGTCCGTGCTCGGATCGCCGAGCGTGGATCGCGAGCGGGGAGCGCCGCGTGAGCGCCGGCCTGGACGAGGCGCTCCGGATCCTCCGCGAAGGGTGTGGCGATCGCGTACGGACGCGCGTCCCGCTCGCGCCGCTCACGACGTTCCGGGTCGGCGGCCCCGCGGCCGCGTACCTGGAGGCGGAGAGCGAGGACGATCTCGCGACCGTGAGCCGGGCGATCGGCGAGACGTCGATCCCCTTCACCGTCATCGGCAAGGGATCGAACGTCCTCGTGTCCGACGAGGGGTTCCCCGGCCTCGTGCTCCGGCTCGGGAAGGGGTACCGATGGGCGGCCCGCGATCGGGACCGGATCCGGGCGGGCGGCGCGATGCCACTCCCGGCGCTCGCGGGGGTCGCGCTCCGCCACGGGCTCAGCGGGCTCGAGTTCGGCGTCGCCATCCCGGCGACGCTGGGGGGCGCCGTCAAGATGAACGCAGGCGCGCACGACGGTCAGATCGGCGACATCGTCCACCGCGTCGAGACCTACCAGCTCCGTGACGGGCAAGCGGTGTCGGTCTCCGCGGAGGCGGCCGCGTTCTCGTACCGGAGGTCGGCCTTCCCGGCGGACGCGATCGTGACCGCCGCGACGCTCACGCTCCGGCCCGGAGCGGGCGACGCGATCCGGGCATCGATGGACGGTGCCCGAGCATGGCGTAGGCGCACCCAACCGCTGGCGGAACCCAACTGCGGGAGCGTGTTCAAGAATCCGCCCGGCGGCCATGCGGCGGCGATGATCGAGGCGGCGAAGCTCAAGGGGACGCGGGTCGGGGGCGCCGCGGTGTCGACGAAGCACGCCAACTTCATCGTGGCGGGTCCCGATGCCACCGCTACCGATGTTCTGGCGCTCATCCGTCTCGTCCAGGAGCGGGTCCGGCGCTCGGCCGGCGTCGAGCTCGAGCCCGAGGTGCACCTCGTTGGGAGGTTCGACGGCGATGCCGCGTGATCACGCGGCCCGGTGGGCGAAGACCGTCGCGCTCGTCGCGCTCCCGGTGATGTTGCTCGCGGCGTTCGCGGCCGCCACGTACACGCCGCTGTTCCGGTTGCGCAACATCCGCGTGGAGGGGACGAAGATCCTGCGGCCGCACGAGGTCGTCGTCCGCGCGGGCATCGGACCCGACACGAACGTCTTCCATCTGGATGCGGGCTCCATCGTGACGGCGCTCGAAGCCGACCCGTGGATCCTCTCCGCGACGGTCGAACGGCACCTTCCGGGGTCGGTCGTCATCACGGTGCAGGAGCGAGCACCCGTCGCGAAGGCCCTCGTCGGAACGAGCCCTGCCGTCGTCGCCGGCGACGGCATCGTGTTGCCGGGAGCGGCGACGACGGGCCTCCCCGAGATCCGGGCGTCGATCGGAGGGCTCACGGATGGAGACCGCACCGCCGCGGCGGCGGCGCTCGACGCGATGCCAGAGGTGCTGCGCGCTCACGTCTCGGCCGTGATCGCCGAGCGTACCGGAACGCTCGTGATGGATCTGGGCGGGGGTCTCACCGTGCGCTACGGGGGAGCGGACGACCAGCTGGTCAAGGCGGCAGCGCTCCGCTCGGTGCTGGCCTGGGCGGCGCGTGAGCGTGTCGCGCTCGCGGAGATCGATCTGACCGTTCCCGAGGCTCCGAGCGCGACCCTCCAGAGCGGCCAAGTCATCAGCCCGTAGGACGCGATCCCACGAGCGTTTGGGGTCCATCTGAGCGAGAGTCCTACGCTTGACGACACCTGCCCTTTTCAGTACTGTCGCGACGTTGACTGTAGGTGGATATAACAATCACCTTCAACTAGATAGTTAGGTCGGCTGCATGACGAACGGCGTTTCCCCAGGTAGGAGAGTGCTCGCTCACTCGGAGGAATGAGACAGATGGACGCTCCCCAGAACTACCTCGCCGTCATCAAGGTGGTAGGGATCGGCGGCGGCGGCGTGAACGCGGTGAACCGGATGATCGAGGCAGGCCTCCGGGGCGTCGAGTTCATCGCCGTCAACACGGATGCCCAGACCCTCCTGATGTCCGACGCAGAGGTGAAGCTCGACATCGGCCGCGAGACGACGCGCGGCCTCGGCGCGGGTTCTGACCCAGACGTGGGACAGCGAGCATCCAACGAACACGCGGACGAGATCGAGGAGATCCTCAAGGGCGCCGACATGGTCTTCATCACCGCCGGCGAAGGCGGTGGGACCGGCACCGGTGGCGCGCCGGTCGTCGCCGACATCGCCAGGAACCTCGGCGCCCTCACGATCGGCGTCGTGACGCGCCCGTTCGGGTTCGAGGGGCGGAAGCGCGCAACGCAGGCGGACGTCGGGATCACGGAGCTCAAGAAGGCCGTCGACACATTGATCGTCGTTCCGAACGATCGACTGCTTCAGGTGGCGGACCCGAACATGCCGATGATCGAAGCCTTCCGGATGGCCGACCAGGTGCTGTATCAAGGCGTCGACGGGATCACGTCGTTGATCACGACGCCCGGGCTCATCAACCTCGACTTCGCCGACGTCAAGTCCGTGATGTCCGGTGCCGGATCCGCGCTCATGGGGATCGGGATCGGATCCGGCGCCGATCGAGCAACGGAGGCCGCGAAGTCCGCCATCTCGAGCCCGCTGCTCGAGTCCTCGATCGACGGCGCCAAGGGCGTCCTGCTCTCGATCGCCGGTCCGACGGACCTCACCCTGCACGAGGTCAACGCGGCGGCCGACGCCATCACCCGGGTCGCGCATCCGGACGCCAACATCATCTTCGGCGCGGTCGTCGACGATGCGCTGGGCGAAGAGGTGCGCGTGACCGTCGTGGCGGCCGGCTTCGACAAGATCAGTCCGGCCGCCGACAACCGGTTCGAGAGCCGGCTGTCGCGGCTCCTCGAGGAGCCGGTCAGGACGGGAGCGCGCGAGGAAGCTGCGCTCCCGTCGCTGCTGCAGGACGACGATGCCGACGTGTTCACGGCCGAGGACGCACCCGCGTCGGTCTCGTTCGACGCGGAGGAGGATCTGGACATCCCCGACTTCCTCAAGAGTTAGCGGCGCTCCGCCGCCCCGCGCGGTCCCGCGCGCGAGTGGGGCGGGGAGACCCGAGCGAAGAGGCGCCCTTCCCCCGCCTCTTGGCCCCGGGCCCTCCCCGCTCCCTCTCTATGCTCCGGCACATGCCGGCGTCGCGCGACGAGATCGAGGCGAACCTCCAGGAGATCCGAGAGGCGATCCGGGGCGCCGCCGAGCGCGCCGGGCGCGATCCCGCCGGCGTCGAGCTCGTCGCCGCGGCCAAGACGGTCCCGCCGGAGCCGATCCGGTGGGTCGGCGAGGCCGGTGTGCGCTCGGTCGGGCACAACTACGTCCGGGAGCTCCGGACCTCGCGAGCGGCCCTCCCGGACCTCGACGTCCGGTGGCACTACATCGGGGCGCTCCAGGGAGGAACGGCACAGCAGGTGGCCGACGCGGCCGACGTCGTGCAGACCGTGGGCGGGGAGCGGGCCGCGCGCCGGCTCGCCGGCCGCGCGGCCCGCTCCGGGCGCGTCCTCGACATCCTGATCGAGGTGGACTTCACGGGGACGCGCTCGGGCGGTCCGCCCGAGCGCGTCCCAGCCACCGCCGACCTCCTCACCGCCCTCGGAGGCCTCCGCCTCCGAGGGCTCATGACGATCCCGCCGGTCACGCCGACCGCCGAGGAGGCCCGGCCGTGGTTCGTGCGGCTCCGAGAGCTCCGGGATCGGATCCGAAGAACCTTCCCCGACGTGCTGGAACTCTCGATGGGGATGTCGTTGGATTACCAGGTCGCCATCGAGGAAGGCGCTACGATGGTGCGCATCGGAACGGCGTTGTTCGGTCCCCGAGCCGTATCGGGC
>DATAEV010000157.1:0-1943 GCA_036257875.1 Actinomycetota bacterium
GGGTTACACGGTCGAGCGATCGTTCGACCTGCGGTCTCGCGAGGTCTCGCAGAGCGCATTGGAGTCGGGCCAGATCGATCTGAAGCCCGAGTACCTCTCCTCGCTGCTCCTCTTCCTTGACGCCAAGGCACAGGCATCGAGCGATCCGACGGATGTCGCGAGGCAGGCCGGGGAGCGTCTCCAGCCGAAGGGCATCACCGTGCTCACGCCATCGCCGGCCCAGGACACGAATCAGTTCGTGGCGAACGCGAAGACGGCGGAGGCATTCAGCCTGACCACGCTGAGCTCGCTCGCCGCCGTGGCCGACCGGCTGACGATCGGCGCACCGCCGGAGTGTCCGATCCGACCCTTCTGCCTGACGGGCCTCCGAGACGTCTACGGGATCCTCTTCGAGGATTTCGAGCCGCTGGACGCCGGGGGGCCGGTGACCGTCGCCGCGCTCAAGAGCGACGAGGTACAGATCGCCTTGATGTTTTCGACGGATCCGAGCATCGAGGCGAACGGGTTCGTCCCACTCGTCGACGACCAACACCTGCAGGACGCGGAGAACATCACGCCCGTGATCCGCACCGAGAAGCTGAACGACGAGGTTCAGCGGCTGCTCGACGGCGTGAGCGCCCGACTCTCCAGCGCCATGGTGACCGAACTCGTCGGGAAGGTCGTGATCGACGGGCAAGCTGTGGCCCCCGTCGCGAAAGCGTTCCTCGCCGCGAACGACCTCCTCTGACCGGCCCTCGGCGTCACCCGGCGTGATGCGGGGGCGTGGTGTCCAGATGGACCGGCGCGCTCCCGAGCGGTGAGACGTCCCCCGAGGCGACCTGCCGAACGGCGCGGACGATCCCCCGGTAGCCCGTGCACCGGCAGAGGTTCCCGGACAGGCCGATCCGGATCTCCTCTTCGGTGGGATCGGGGTTTTGACGAAGCAGCGCCGTCGCGGACACCAGCATCCCCGGGGTGCAGAACCCGCATTGCACGCCCGCCTGTTGCAGGAACGCCCGCTGGAGCGGTCCGACCTCCTCGTCCCCCGCCAGCCCTTCGACCGTCGTGACCTCCCGGCCCTCCGCCTGCAGGGCCAGGTAGGAGCACGCGTTCACGGGTTCGCCGTCGAGGAGCATCATGCAGGCGCCGCACTCGGAGTCGTCGCAGCCTTCCTTGGAGCCGGTGAGGCCGAGCTCCTCGCGCACCGCCTTCAGGAGGCTGACGTGCGGATCCAGCTCGACCGGATAGCTGGTGCCGTTCACGCGAAGGGTTGCAGTGATCTTCATCGTCCGGCTTCTCAGCCCGCTCCGTGCAGCGCGGGACTCGCGGGGATCGGGACGTCGCCGCCGCGTGCCCGGGTGAGGGCGGCCGTGATCGCGCGGTTCGCGATCACCGCCGCCATCGCCCGGCGATACTCGGCCGACCCGCGCACGTCGCTGATCGGGGTCGAGGCCGCCGCGGTCGCGGCCGCGGCGGCCTCGACCGCACCCTCGCCGCCATCCGTGCCGGCGAGCGCCGACTCCGCGTCGGGCACCCGCCGGATCGTCGGCGTGAGCGCGGTGATCGCGACGCGAGCGTCGACGACCCGGTCGCCGTCCACCCTCACGACGGCGGTCGCGCCGACGACGGCGATCTCCATCTGGCGGCGGTACTCGAGACGCACGTACGAGGAGCCGGTCCCGGCGGACGGCGCCGGAACGTCGATCGCGACGAGCAGCTCGTCGGATCGCGCCGATGTCGACCCCGGCCCCGTCCACAGCTCGTCGAGTTCGATCGAACGTTCGCCGGACGCCGACCGGAGGATCGCGGTCGCGCCGAAGCACAGGAGGGGGCCACCGGTGTCCATCGCCGGCGACGCGTTCATCACGTTGCCGCCGATCGTGCCCTGCGCGCGCGTCGCGTGCGACCCGACGATCGCGGAAGCGTCGGCGAGTGCCGTGTAGCGCGTCCGGATCTCCTCGCTC
>DATAEV010000167.1:0-7359 GCA_036257875.1 Actinomycetota bacterium
AGGCTCCCGATCACGAACCGCTATCCGGGCTGACCGGATACGGTTCCCTACCATGTGCGCAGGGCCGGTAGCTCAGCCAGGTTAGAGCAGGGGGCTTTTAACCCTCGTGTCGCGGGTTCGAATCCCGCCCGGCCCCCGAGACGGCAGGTCAGCCCTCGGGTACACCGGTTCTACGTCCAACTTCCGCAAGTCGCTTGGGCTTGCCGCACAGCAGCCGGTGTGCCGTCGGGCGAAGGTCTGCCTTGACGTAGAGGTTCGAACGGAGTATGGCGTTGACCATGGGCCGAGAGATAGCCCTCGTGCTCGCGGCGATCGTGGTCCTGAGCATGGCGATCGGAATCGCGGTCGCGTATCCGAGTCACGCGTACCAAACAGCGACGCCGAGCTCGACCGCGCACATCTATTGCATGACGGTCGGTTCGTTCGAAGCCGTGTCCGCTCCATTGCAGGTCGAGCGTTGGTGGGGGTTGCGGCTCGGCACGTTCGGGACCGGCATGGCGGTCTCGTTGGGGTTCCTCACCACGGCCAAAGTGCTGCGCACGCGGCGGCTCAGGGCGACCGCGGACTAGTACTTCGCGCCCTTTCTCCCCGATCGAGTCACCCGTCGTCCCGGCTCTTGCGGACCCGGACCCAGGCACCCTCCCCGCGGTCCTTCTGACGCTTCGACTTGAGCCGGATCTGGTCCTGGTCGACGAGGCAGGGCAGCACGGGTCGAAGTCGACGGCGGTCATCACAAAGAAGAGTGGGCGGATGACAAGGACAGGGATCAGTCGTTCGACGACCGGGGTTCGCGTACACGCCAGGGATCGACGTTGCGGACACACTGGAACCTGAGGTACTCGATGCATTCTTCGATCGTCTGATCAGGAGGCTATCGGGCTGCCCACCTTGGCCGCCACGGAGCGGATCGCGTTCGCAGTACCCTGAAAAGGCAGGAGGCGAAGTACAGGTGAGCAAGCAGGGTTCGGAACCCATCGGCTCGGTCGGCGTCTCACTCGGGCAGTTCAAGGGCCGCGATGTCGCAGAACTGAGCATCGGTGGCGACCGCTACTTCCTCGATGCTGACCAGCTCGACTACCTCATCCACGCCCTCATCGGGATGCGGAGAACGATCCGACGCCGCGATGATCGCGGCGAGCGTGAGCCCTGATCAGCACTGCCCTTCAGAGCTTCGAGGATCAGGTGTCGGAGCTCGTAACGGTGGTGGCACTTCGGTGTCATCACGGATGAAGACCACCGTGAAATTCCCAACGAGCGCGACGTGGTTCGCGATCGTCTCCTGCAAGAACTTCGCCTCTGCTAAGCATCTGGAGGGCAACCCGCAGGCTTCACTTCTCCGATCCCAGCACAATAGTACCGAGGTTGCTTCGCGGGTCGGGTGACGGCCCACGCGATCCCCCGCGAGCAGGAGCAGCACCCAGGATCATCACGATGCTCCAAGTCTTCACGTGATTCCACTCATCATCCCTGAAGGGCTGCGATCTCAGGAAGGGTCCGAATCACGCTGCCTCTACTGTCGGCATCGAGCTTCAGCAACTCAATGGATCCGCTCACGCGCTCCGACGATCTCTCGGCCGACTCTCAGCTCCGTCTCCGCGTCGTCTCGGTGCCGCCGCTGAGCATGGCGTGCGAGAGCGGCGAACGGTTCGCCGCCGGAGAAGGAGGACGATGTGGACGGCAAGGACATGACTGAAGGAGCGAAGCCGCCGCGTCGGGCGCGACGGCTGGCCGCGACCGGGCTCGTCGTGAGCGGATTGCTCGCCGGCGGCGTCCTGGCAGGTTCGCAGGTCGCCAACGCGGCGAGCTCGTCGCCGACCTCGAGCGCGTCAACGTCTGCGGGTTCGGCGGCCACGAACGCAGGCGTCGATCCGACGACGATGCGGCACGGTCCGGGCGAAACGCTCCTCACCGACGGTACCGCCTCCAAGGTGAAGGCGGCGGCACTGGCCGCGGTTCCGGGCGGTACCGTCATCCGCGTCGAGACCGACTCGGCAGGCTCGCCGTACGAGGCGCATGTGCAGAAGTCCGACGGAAGCATCGTCACCGTGAGGATCGACGACAGCTTCAACGTGACGAGCACCGAGTCGGGCTTCGGCGCCGGCGGACCGATGTCGGCGAACGGATCCAACGCCTGATCGCATCCTGAAAACTCGCCGACCGAGGGGCCCCGGCGGAACGCCGGGGCCCTCCGCAACCATGCGTCGCAGCTCGCCACTAGGCTGCCGCCGTGAAGCAGGAGAGCCTCGGTCCATGGGTGGTGTGGATCCCGGAAACGCGACGGGAGCGTGCTCGCGGTCTCCTCGGACGATCGGGACTCGACCCGAACGAGGGACTCCTGTTGGAACGCACTCGTTCCGTTCACACGTTCGGGATGCGGTTCTCCATCGACGCGGTGCTCCTGGACCGCGATGACCGCGTCATCGGCGTCGTTCGCCTCTCGCCCAACCGCGTGCTCCTCCCGCGACCACACGTACGCGCCGTGCTCGAGATCGCCGCGGGACAGGGCCGGAGGTTCACCCCGGGAGCTCGCGTCGGAAGTACCACTCGCGATGCTCCGAGCAACGCCCATCCGGCGCGAAGCGAACCACGAGGACGCCGTCGTACTCGACCCTGACCGGATCGCCGACGTTGCGGGCGAAGACGTGCCAATGGATGATCGCTTGGTCGCCGTCGGCCGCGAGAACGTCGTACGTCATCTCGACGTCCTGCTGGATCCCGGCGACCCAGCGACGGACGATCTCGTCCCGACCGATCCAGGGCTCCGTGAAGGGCGACACCGAGTAGATCGCGTCCTCGGTGAACAGCGCGGCGACCTCGCTCGGAACGTTCGAGATCCAAGCGGCCCGGTACGCCTCCATCCAACGCTTCACCGCTTCGGTTCCCATCGCGCCGCAGCCTATCGACGACCCATGGTCGTCGCTATACTGCCCGGGCCCCGACGGAACCTTGGTCCCCATCGTCTAGAGGCCTAGGACGCCGCCCTTTCAAGGCGGAAGCACGGGTTCGAATCCCGTTGGGGGCACGCGGAAGGCACTTCGGTGCCGACGCGCAACCACATATCTGCGCCTGTGGAGGAGTCCGGTCGTCCTCATCGCCCTGTCAAGGCGAAGATCGCGGGATCGAAGCCCGTCAGGCGCGCCAGCTGAGCAGCGGGAACGCGCCCGCGACGATCGACGTCGGCCCGGCTTGCTGCCAGTCACCCCCGGGCGTCGATCTCGCCGAGAACCCGAGCGACGCGGCGCCGGGCCTCCGGGTTCATCGTCAGGAAGTCGATGATGTCGGCCCAGTGGTGCCCGTTCTCATCGCGGTAGCGGAGCAGCTGAGAGGAGACCGCGTCACGGTCGGCTTGGTCGCGGATCAGGACGCGGCGGAGGTGGTCGCGAAGGACGGGATCGAGCTGCCTCAGAAGGACCCGAAGTTCGGCGTCTTCATCCAGCTTCGCCAGAATCCATTTCCCGCCTTCGCCGCAATGCGCGGAACCGTCGAGCGTTGTTTGACGCCAGGAAGAGCATGCCTCCCCAGAGAAGCAGGCCCCAAGACAAGAACACGGGGTTATGGATGCGGAGAAGGATGAACACGATCGCGCCGAGTGAGATCGCCACGGCAACGTACTGGGCCGCTAGCACGAGGCGCACTCTCCGGGATGATGCCGGGCTCGTCATGCAGAGCCACGAACGTCTGCGGCTACCCGTACAGCTTGCAGATCCGGTCCCAAGTCTCGAACGTCGGCGAGCGCTCGCCGGCCTCGATCTCTCGATACTCCCGGACGCTGACTCCGACCAGCCAGGCTGGGCGACAAACCCTGAGACCCTCACGCTTCCGACCGCGTTGCATCATCCCCGGGTACGCGGCCAAGGTCGGCACGACCGGGAGCCTAGAACTAACCCATGCCGGACGTAACAGAACGTGCCAGCAACGCGATGAGTCGGAAACCGGCTCTGAACTGCCGAAGTGGACCCAGGGGGATTCGAACCCCCGACCTCATGGCTGCCAGCCAGAGCCCGCTAGACGGTGTGTTGGACCCAGAATACGCAGGATATCGAGGAGCGATCTGCCCCTTGTTATCTGCTGTCGCGAGCAGCGAGCAGAGTCTTGATTTCAGCGATCGCGGCTGAGGCGACAGCGACGCAGTCCGCTAGGTCCTTCCTAAGCTCCTCAAGATCCGCGGTGGACATATCCAAAACCACCTGCTCGTTCTCCCGGACTCTGGCGCCTATCGCCTGCGCCCGGGCGAGCATGTCTTGCGCCTCTTCGAGCGGGGTATCCGACATGAGGTCACTCTAGATCGACCATCGCCCCATCGGTGCAGTGCCCGGTACACGTCGCTCGTGTAAGTGCCCCGCGGAGCTTGTGCGTTATACCTCCGGGTGGATTGATGAGACGCCGGAGGGACGGTGGGTTCGAGCAGTTCTATCGGTCAACCAAGGATGACCCGGTTCGCGCCTTGATCGTTGCGGTCCGCGACCGTGCTCTGGCAGAAGACGCTCTCTCGGAGGCCTACGCGAGGGCGTTGAGGCGGTGGGATGACGTCGCCGAGCATCCCTACCCGAGTGGATGGGTGATGAGGACGGCGTTGAACTACGCGCGGAGCGAAGGACGCATCCGGGCCCGCACGTCGTCGGACGACGTTCCAGAGGTGCCAGTGTCGGATGACCCGCCCACCGATCCCGAACTCCTACGACGGATCCTCGCCTTGCCGGAGCGCCAGCGGGATGTCGTCGCCCTCCGCGTCGTGCTCGACTTCGATACCTCGCAGACCGCCCAGGTGCTTGGGATCGCGGAAGGCACCGTGACTACGCACCTCTTCCGAGCGCTTAGCCGCTTGGAGCAGGAGGTGGCGTCCGTCGCACCGAAGGAGGCATGGACATGAATGAGATCGAGGAACGAATCCGGGCTGCCGTTAGGCCGTACAAGGCAAGCGACGCTCTCGCGCCAACTCCTAACGAGCGAGGAGGACCCGCTCCGCGCCGACGGCGGCTCAGGCTGGCCGGGCTGGTGGTCGCGGTGATGCTGGTGAGCGGCCCAGCGGTCGCTTCGACGACGAGTTTCTTCACGACGGCCCCGGACTGGGTACGCGGGATCCTCAGCACTGTCCCAGAGGTAGACGAGGCGAACGCGATCAAGGTCGGCGTGATCGACGATCACGGAACCTACGCGGCCCCCGCGGACGACGGCGGCTTCTGCCTCTACTACGCCCCCGATATCCGGAGCGGGCCCCCCTCCGTGGTGCGATGCGTGGAAGGCGGCCACGCCGCCAACGTCATCCCTTTGACCTTGGAGATGGGCGGCGATGGAGGATTCGTGGTTGGTCGCGTGCTCGCCGACGGAGCGACATCGGTCGACGTAACGTTGCCCGGACGTGTGCGGCCGATCACGACGCCCGTCCGCGACCAAGGGTTCTTCGTCGTCAAGCTGCCCGACGCATCGATGCAAGCTGTGCCGCACGACGGCCTCCAGGCTTCCCTGGCGTCTCTGTCGGCGACGGCGAAGGATGCGCTCGGTGAGGAGATCGCCATGTCCAACTGGGACTCGACCGTCTCTGCCCTCGACGACGGGTCAGGTCGCCTCGTCGAGATCCACGCCCCTACGGACTCGCCCACGGATTCCCCAACGAACACCCTCGCGTACTCCCCGTAACCCGTCGTTTCCAGCTCGAGAGGGTTCCCCCGCGCCCTCGGGGTCTTGTTCTTCTCAAGTTCGATCTCTCCGCCTCGACCTCCCCGAGCAGCCGCACAACCTCCCGCCGCACTTCCGGATGCATCGTCAGCATGTCGATGACGTCGGCCCAGTCGTCGCCTCGTTTGTCGCGGTAGCGGAGCAGGTGCGAGACGATCGCGTCGCGGTTTCGGAACTGCCTTGCGCTTCGGCGCCGTCGGTCGGACACTGAGAGCTGAGGATGCGTCGGGACGTCATCGTCATCGAGGCCCTCCCGAGCTGCTGCGGCAGCGTCAGAGTCGTGTTGGGTCTCTCGGAGACGATCAAGGCCTCGACGACTCCTCTCAGGCTCTTCGGTCTACCGAAGGAGGTTTGGGGGATGACCAAGAAGAAGCGCCCCGGAGGAGGCGACTTCGCCCGAGGCGAGCGCACCAAGGCCACCCCCGATGAGGGACCGGACTTCGCCCGAGGCGAGCGCACGAAGGCCACCCCGGATGAGGGACCGGACTTCGCCCGAGGGGAGCGCACCAAGGCCACCCCGGATGAGGGACCGGACTTCGCCCGAGGCGAGCGCAAGACCGAGGACTGACCCGAGACCACGGCCGAAGGTGGCTTGGGGTCACGACTTGTCACGCTCGGGCGGTAGCCCTCGGCGCACGACTCCGGCGAGAACGACAGCGTCGCTATGCTTCGTGTCTCGAGCGGAGAAAACGAGCGTGAGCGTGCCGTCGCGGGCCCGCCGCCGGAGCTCCGTGAGACCCGGACGTTGCGAGCGAAGCTCATCCACGTAGCGCCGGCGGAACTCGTCGAAGCGACCCGGATCGTGTCCAACCACGTCCTCAGCTCGGTGCTGGGCGCCAGTTCCGGGTCCCATGCGTCCAATGCTGCTCGCTCGCGTGATACGCCTCGCTGCCAAAGACGGTCGATCAGGACCCGATACCCGTCAGAACGCTTCGCGGGCTCGTACACGCGCTTCATCCGGACATCCACGCACTACCCGCTATCTTATGGGGGTCGATCTCACCGAGCGGCCGAACCACGTTCCGCCGGGTCTCCGGGTGCATCGTCAGCATGTCGATGATGTCGGCCCAGTCGTCGCCATGGCCGTCGCGGTAGCGGAGCAGCTGCGCGGCGATCGCGTCTCGGTCAGCCTGGTCATGGATCGGCACGCGACGGAGGTCGTCGCGGGCCTTCGGGTCGAGCGTGAGCAGCAGGTCGCGGAGGTCGTCAGCCACCAGCGAAGGGTAGGGGCTTCGGACTTCAGCCTTCTTCTGCCGCTTTGATCTGCTTCGCGAGTTCGTCCGCGTTCGCTTCGATCTCCTTGGACACGAACTTGTTCTCCGCCTTGATGCTTGCAGCCACCTGGTCGGCCATGTTCGTCGCGTAGATCACGATCAAACCTGCCTCCCCCTTCTCCAGAACGGTCCCGAGCTGCTTGAGATCGTCGTTGTCCATGCCGCCCTTCATGTGGCCGGCGACGGCCCCGACGCCAGCACCCACGGCCGCCCCCGCGAGCAGGCCGATCCCCGGCAAGATCGCGGCCAAGGCACCGAAGGCCAGACCCATCTTGGCCCCGTGGCGCGTGGGCTCCTCGTGCTTCCTGGCGACCTTCACCTTGCCGTCGTCGCCGCGCTCGACGATCGCGGCGTCGAAGTCGTGCCCGACCCCCGCGTTGTGGTACATCGCCTTGACCGCCTCGTAGTC